>JAEZKX010000231.1 GCA_023436025.1 Pseudomonadota bacterium
GCTCAAGGGCACGCGCGTGGACGGGGGCTGGGTGCTCAACGGCGCCAAGACCTGGTGCACCTTCGCCGGCAAGGCGGAGGTGCTGATGGTGGTCGCCCGCACCGATCCCGACCGCGCGCTCGGCCACAAGGGCCTGAGCCTGCTGCTGGTGGAGAAGCCGTCCTTCGACGGCCACGACTTCAGCTTCCGCCAGCCCGAGGGCGGCGGCACCCTCAGCGGCCGTGCCATCCCCACCATCGGCTACCGCGGCATGCATTCCTTCGACCTCGCCTTCACCGACTTCTTCGTGCCGGACGCCAACGTGGTGGGCGGCGAGGCCGGACTGGGCAAGGGCTTCTACGCCACCATGGCCGGCATGGTGGGTGGCCGCATGCAGACCGCGGCACGGGCCTGCGGCGTGATGCGCGCGGCCCTGCGCGCCGCCATTCGCACCAGCCAGGACCGCCAGGTCTTCGGCGCGCGGCTGCTCGACTTCCCGCTCACGCAGGCCAAGCTGGCGCGCATGGGCGCACGGCTGGCGGCCTGCCGCCGCCTCGCCTGCGCCGTGGCCGCGCAGGTCGACCGCGGCGAAGGCCGCATGGAGGCCAGCCTGGTCAAGCTGCTGGCCTGCCGCTCGGCCGAGGTAGTCACGCGCGAGGCGCAGCAACTACACGGCGGCATGGGCTATGCCGAGGAAACGGCGGTCAGCCGCTATTTCGTCGACGCCCGCGTGCTGTCGATCTTCGAGGGCGCCGAGGAAACACTCGCGCTCAAGGTGGTGGCGCGCAGCCTGCTCGAACGCGCGCTGGGCCTCGCAGCGACGGCGGCATGACCATGCAGGAAACAGCACGACAAGGCATCCTGTCCGGCATGCGGGTGGTGGAGGCGGCAGCCTTCGTCGCCGCCCCGCTCGGTGGGATGACGCTGGCGCAGATGGGCGCCGACGTGATCCGCATCGATGCGCTGGGCGGCGGCCTCGACGCCCGGCGCTGGCCGGTGACCGGCGACGGCGCCAGCCTGTTCTGGTGCGGCCTCAACAAGTCCAAGCGCTCGGTGGCGCTGGACCTGCAGTCGCCGCAGGGTCGCGAAATCGCGATGGCCCTGGCCACCGCGCCCGGCGAGGACGCGGGCCTGTTACTCACCAACTTCCCGCCGCGCGGTTGGCTCGACCACGCCAAGCTGCGCGCGCGCCGGCCCGACCTGATCCAGGTGACGCTGCAGGGCGACCGGCATGGCGGCCCGGCCGTCGACTACACCGTCAACGCCCGCGTGGGCGTGCCCGCCTTCACCGGACCGGACGACCATCCCGATCCGGTCAACCACGTGCTGCCGGCCTGGGACCTAGGCACCGGCGCCATGGTGGCCACGGCCCTGCTCGCGGCCGAGCGGCACCGGCGCCGTACCGGCGAGGGCCAGCACGTCAAGCTGGCGCTGCAGGACGTGGCGCTGGCGATGATGAACCACCTGGGCTTGCTGGAGGAAGCGCGGCGCGGCCAGCCGCGTCACAAGCACGGCAACGCGCTGTTCGGCGCGTTCGGGCGTGACTTCCGCTGCGCCGATGGCGAGCGCGTGATGCTGGTCGGCCTCACCGGCAAACAGTGGCGGGCCCTGTGCGAGGCACTGGACCTGCAGGCCGAGGTGGATGCGCTGGCCCCGCGGATGGGCCTCGACTTCACGCTGGAGGGCGACCGCTTCCGCGCCCGCGAGGAACTGGCCGCGCTGGTCGCCCCGCGGGTCGCCGACCGCACGCTAGGCGTTCTCGCGGCGGCGCTCGACCGCGCCGGCGCCACCTGGAGCCGCTACCAGACGGTGGAACAGCTGGTGCGCGAAGACCCGGAGTGTTCGACCGACAACCCGCTCTTCACCATGATCGACCAGCCTGGCGTCGGCCCCATGCTGGCGGCCGGCCTGCCCCTGCAGTTCGGCTCGCACCAACGCCTGGACGCCGCGCCGGCGCCGGAGCTGGGGCAGCACACCGAACAGGTGCTGCACGAGCTGCTGGGCATCGACGGCGCGGCCTTCGGGAAACTGCACGACCAGGGCGTGGTCGTGCAGGCGCGCTGAGTCAACCGGAACGCGGCCGCGCGCGTTGGCCTGCCATGCGCATGCTGCTCGCCCCCGCCTTCGCACTGCTGCTGGCCACCAGCGCCGTCTCGCAGACCGCCGACCCGGCCTCCGACGCGCCAGAGCGGCGCTATGCCACCGCGCCGGTGCAGGCGGTGGCGAACTATGCCGAGGCGCTGTCGCGGTGGAACGACGCCGATGACGTCAACGCCTGGATCGGCGCCAACTTCGCCTACGACATGCAGCGCGCGCTGCGGCTGTCCGAGACGCAGCGCCAGCGCGGCGGCCGGCTGCCGATCCACGCGCCCGATGCGTTCTTCGCACAGCCCAGCGGAGTCTGCGTCGACCTCGCGCGCTTCGCCGTCGAGACACTACGGGCCATCGCGCCGGAAAGCAGGCCGCGCTACCTGATGATCGAGTTCGATCCGGTGGCCATCGCGGGCAACACGCTGCGACGCCATTGGGTGGCGGGCTTCGAGCGCGACGGCGCGCTGTTCTTCTTCGCCGACTCCAAGCGGCCCGGCCTGATCAGTGGGCCCTATCCCTCGGCCGCGGCCTTCCTGGCGGACTACGCGCAGTACCGCGGCCGCCGCATCGTGGCGCACCAGGAGCTCGACACCTACGAAAAGCGGCAGCGCATGCTCGCCGCGCGGCAGCCGCGGGACGCGAAGCCCTAGCGCCCGCGAAACCCTGCCGCTATCATGGCCCGCGACCGGGCCATCGACGAAGCCCGGCAGGAGACAAAGCCAATGCCCACCGTGCTCAACCCGGCGCAGGTCGCCGAATTCAACACCAAAGGCCTCACTTACGCGCGCGGACTGTTCGCCGCCGACGAGATCGCGCTGCTGCGCGAAGCGATGGAGAAGGATCCCGCCGTGCGCGGGAGCATCCTCGACCGCCGCGACGGCGAAGGACGTTCCACCCGCATCGCGCTGTGGAACCGCGCCGGCGACAGCGTCTATGGCCTGGCGGCGCGCACCCGGCGCATGGTCGACACCGCGGCCGGGCTGCTGGGCGGGCCGGTCTACCACTTCCAGTCCAAGCTCACGGCCAAGGAGCCGGAGGTCGGCGGCGCGTGGGAGTGGCACCAGGACTATGGCTACTGGTACTACAACGGCTGCCTGCGACCGGACATGCTGTCGGTGATGATCGCGCTGGACAAGACCACGCGCGAGAACGGTTGCCTGCAGATCGCGACCGGCTCGCACCTGCTCGGGCGCATCGACCACACGCCGCTGTCGCCCACGCAGAACGAGGTGGATCCCAAGCGCATGCCGCACATCCTGGAACGCTGCCCGGTGGAGTACTGCGAGATGGAACCGGGCGACGCGCTGATCTTCCACTGCAACGCGATCCACCGTTCGGATGCCAACCGCTCACCCAACCGGCGCTGGACGCTGCTCATCTGCTACAACCGGACCGACAACGACACGGTCTGGAAGACCGACGACCGCTACTTCGTGCCGCTGGACGTGGTGGACGACGACGCGATCCGCCGCGCGGGCCTGAAGTTCGCCAGCGGCTCGGAGCACTTCACCAGCAAGCCCTTCGTGCCGGACGTGCGCAAGGCCGCCTAGCTGCGGGGCCCGCGCCATGCGGGCAGCTGATCCGCGACGGCTTTCGCGCCAAGCGGGTCCTAGGGTGCCGCCTCTTCGTCGACAAGGCGCGGGCCGCGGCCGTCGGGTTCGGTGCGGCGCGCGACGCAGCGCGCGCGCCCGGCAGCAGCGCCACCAGATGCTGGCTTCTCCTACATCAGGGCCTGCGCGGCGGGGCGAAGATGCGGGGCACCACGAGGATCCCCGATGGCCATGCCCCACGCGAACCTTCTGGACGTGATCAGCGTCGCGCCGCTTGGCGACAAGCTGGTGGAGACACCCAGCACCAGCCTGATCAAGACCAGGACCCTGCAGCTGCTGCACATGGTGTTGATCGCGCACCAGGACCAGCCGCAACACCACGTCGCCAACGAATGCGTCATCCAGTGCCTGGAAGGGCTGGTGGAGGTGGTCACCGGCAGCGGCGTGCGCCAGCTCGGGGCGAGCGACCTGGTGGTGCTGCCCGCGGGGCAGGAACATTCGCTGCGGGCGCGCACGGACTGCGCCGTGCTCGTCACGTTGCTGCTCGATCACGGCGATGCCGGCGACGGCGGGGGCGGAGGCAACCGCCGCCTGCCGGACAAGGACACGCCCGTGCGGCCCTGAAGTTTTTCACCCAAAGGAGAGTCGACATGCCAGCAGGTTCCAGCAGCAAACGCGAGCGCCAGTACGAGCACATCAAGGAGGGCTACCAGAAGCGCGGCCAGTCCGGCCGCGCCGAGGAGATCGCGGCCCGCACGGTGAACAAGGAGCGCGCGGAGGCGGGCGAGACCAAGTCGTCTTCGACGTCCGGCTCGAAGTCGTCTTCGTCGCGCTCGGGGTCTGCGTCGTCCGGCCGGTCCGCCTCGTCGAAGCCGGCCGCGCGGAAGTCCTCGTCGGCCAGCGCCTCGTCCAAGCCGTCGGCGAAGAAGTCCTCCTCGTCCAAGCCGTCGGCCAAGTCGTCGAGCCGCTCGTCCAGCAGCAGCGCGCCGAAACCGGCGGCGCGCAAGTCGTCCAGCGCATCTTCGTCCAAGCCGTCGGCGCGCAAGTCGTCGAGCGCATCGTCGTCCCGGCCGGCGGCGCGCAGCAGCGCCTCGTCCGCTTCGTCGTCGAAGGCGTCGGCCAGCAGGTCCTCGTCCAGCGCAACGTCGAAGCCGTCGGCACGCAAGTCCGCGTCGTCCAAGCCGGCGGCCAAGTCGTCCAGCCGGTCACGCAAGACGACGAGCAGCACCTCGTCGGCCTCCAAGCCATCGGCGCGCAAGGCCTCTTCCTCGAAGCCGTCCGCACGCAAGAGTTCGTCCTCCAAGCCCTCGGCACGCAAGTCCTCGTCCCGGCCGAGCTGAAGCGGTCCGCGGTCCGCGGGAAGCAGTCCGTGGGTAGCGGGGCAGCGGACGGCCCCGCGCCTGCTTTACGCCGCCGGCAGCACCACCCCGACTTCGAGACCGGGACGGGCGGGGCGCAGCGCCAGGCTGCCGCCATGCGCCTGCGCCACCAACCGGCACAGGTACAAGCCCAGTCCCACCCCGCCCGTGGCGCGGCCGCGCGATGCATCGGGCCGGTAGAAGGGCTCGGCCAGCCGCGCCAGGTCGGCCGCGGCGACGCCTGGCCCGTGGTCGCGCACCACGAGGCGCACCGTCGCCCCCTCGTCCACCAGCGTCACCACCGGAGGCTCGGCGCCCGCGCCATGCCGCAGCGCGTTGTCCGCCAGGTTGCGCAACAGCAAGCGCAGCCGCATGCGGTCCACCGGCACCGGTGGCAGGCCCTGCGGCAGTTGCAGCCGCACCGGCAGGTCGCGCAGGGCGTCCTGCACCAGCCCCGCCAGGTCGGTCGGTTCCCGGTGCAGCGCCGCGTGGCCCTGCCCCAGGCGCTCGCTTTCCAGCAGGTCGGAGACCAGGTCGGCCATCTCCTGCAGGTCGCGCAGGAGCGCGGCGCGGCGCGCGCCAGTCTCGCCCTCCTCGGCCAGCAATTCGGTGTTCAGGCGCGCGCGGGTGAGCGGGCTGCGCAGCTCGTGGCTGATCGCCAGCAGCAAGCCGCGCTTGGCCTCCAGCATCTGGTGGATGCCGGCCGCCATCGCATTGACGTCGCCGGCCAGGTCACCGAGCTCGTCGCGCCGGCGGATGGGGATGGCATCGCCGAACTCGCCGCGGCCGAAGCGCTGGGCCCCGGCGCGGATGTCGTCCAGCGGCCGCAGCAGCCTGCGCACCGCCCCATAGGCCACCGCCGTCAGCACCAGCACCACGGCCAGGGTGATGAAGCCGACGCGGCGCGGGCGATCGTGCCAGGGCCGCGCGCTCAGCCCGAGGGTCACGCGGTGGCCATCGGCCGTGGTGCGCGTCAGCAGCACCGCATCGCCCGGTCGACCCTCGTCGCGCCAGGGCGCGGAGGCCTGGCCCGGATGGCTCTGCCAATGGACCAGCGGTCCTTCGATGCGCACGCTGACCGGCAAGCGCTGCACCAGCGCCTGCGCACGCCGCGGGTCCGGTGGCGTGCCGAGATCGGCCACCAGGCGGTCGACATAGTCGGTGACCAGCGGTCGCGCGCCCTCGCGCCAGCCGGTCACCAGCGCGCGCTGCATGCCGTACAGAAGGGCGGCGGTGATGCCCAGCGCCAGCAGCACGAACAGCGCCACCAGGCGGCCGCGCAGCGAATGGCGCAGCCGGCGCCGCCAGCGCGCGCGGGCCCGTTCACGCAAGCGGCGCGCTCCCCGGCGGGCGCAGCGCGAAGGCGTAGCCCGCGTTGCGCAGGGTCTTGATGGCGGGCACCGGCTCCAGCTTGCGCCGCAATCGGCTCACCACGATGTCTACGGCGCGCGTGTACAGCTCGGCCTCGTGGCCGCGCAGCTGGTTCAGGATGTCGTCGCGGCTGAACACCTTGCCGGGCGCGCGGGCCAGCAGGTGCAGCAGTTCGAACTCGGTGCTGGTCAGCTCGACCGCCTCGCCCTGGCGCAGCACGGTGCGGGTGACGGCGTCGATGCACAGGCCGTCGAAGCGCAGGCGGCCGTCGGGGGCGGACGGCGCGCGCCGGCGCAGCACGGTCTGCAGGCGCGCCACCAGTTCACGCGGCTCGAAGGGCTTGGGCAGGTAGTCGTCGGCGCCGAGTTCGAGGCCGACCACGCGGTCCATCACCTCGCCGCGGGCGGTGAGCATCACGATGGGCAGGTCGCTGTCCCTGCGGATCGCGCGGCACAGGGCGAAGCCGTCCTGCTCGGGCAGCATGACGTCGAGGATGGCCGCGTCGAAGCCGCCGGTGCGCAGGCGCGCCAGGCCCGCGCTGGGGCGCAGGGCCTGCTCCAGCACGAAGCCGAAGCGGGCCACATAGGCGGCCAGCGGCTCGCCCAGCGCTTCGTCGTCGTCGATCAGCAGGATGCGCGGCATGCGGCATTGTGGTCCAGCCGCGCGCCGCTGGCGAGCCGGCGCAGCCGCTGCTGCTGGCGCACGCTGAGCCCGT
>JAEZKX010000287.1 GCA_023436025.1 Pseudomonadota bacterium
GTCGTTGCGCGTCATCGCAATGGGCTGCCGGGTGTGCCAGATAGGACGCGAGGGGCGCGACTCAGCCTCAGCCGGCATCCCGCGCTGCGGTTAAGCGCGTTCTCTTCGACCGTTCGCCGATGGGCCCACCGCCCGATCAAGAGTTGTCCTGTGTATCCTTGGCCTCCATCGCGCGGCGGGCGGAAGGAAACGGTCTTGCGGGCGGGGGCAGTTAGGCTAGCTTGGGCACGCCCACGAAGGCCGCTTCGATGTGGACATCGCAGAGCACGGCCGCGCGGACGGCGCTTTTTCGCGCCGCCGCCGGGTCGAGTGAAACGTCTGCCGCGTCGATGGTCATCGCCTCCGCTCCTGGGGTTTGGTCCTAGGAGTAGTTGCTCGCGCAGCCGCCGGGTCGCGCGCCGCGCGTCGCCCGCGGCGCCGCTCAATCCGCGGACGGCGGCTTCATCAGCGTGTGCGGCACCAGGTGGACGTCGCCTCGCGAGCGCGAGAGCGCCACGTAGAGTTTGTTGAGAGTTTGCGGCGCGAGCTCCGCCAGAGCGCCCTCTCGGAGCTTTTCGAGGGTCGACGCGTTGAGCACCACGCAGATCTCGTCGTAGTGGTCCTCGCCCTTCGACGCGCCCCAGTTCTGCGAGGCGCATCCGTATTGGCGATGCTTGCTGTAGAACAGCTTCACCACGTCCGAGCGCGCCCGCAGCCTGTCGGCTTCCTCCTGGCTTTCGACGGTCACGATGCGCGCCGGCCGCTTCGAATGCGTCTGGATGGGAATGCCAAGCTTTTCGGAGATGAACTCGCACACGGCCGGGCTGCAGCGATGGCTTCGCGAAAGCGACTCGGTGTCCACGACAAATCCCGCCTTCTTGAACTCCCGAACGTATTTGGCGTAGTTCTTGTGCAGCCCCCTGGGCGTAGAACCGTCCCGGCTGGTGTCGTAGGTGTGCTGCCGGTAGTCGTCGGTCAAGAGCATCTCAACGTTCGCCCGTCCCAGGTGCAGCAGCACGTTGAAGTCGTGGCTGGCGAAATCCTGCACTTCGTCGACGCACACGACGTCGAAGAAACGCTCCACGCGCTCCAGCACGCCCTCCGGGTAGTGCTTCACCACGGCTTTGGCCACGCGGCTCACGTAGATCCGGCGCGCCCCGTCCATGTAGTAGCCCGGACCCCACCGTTCACCCGCAGCGGCAGCCCCTTGACGAAGCGTGTTCTCCCCGCTGGCCGTGTCAAGGCAGGCATGTTGATCGCCATGCACGCCGCCCCAGTCCCTGCGCCCGCCCGCTTTAAACTCCGCCCCAACGACTGCACATTCCCGATGGTTTCCTCCCCACCCGCGCCCTCCCCGCCCGCCGCCTCTGCCCGCAAGGCGCCCCGCCCCATCCATCCGCTGCTGCACCAGCTGTTCGCCCTTTATCCGCGCCTGTTCGGCGCGCGCTTCCTGCCGCTGAAGCTGGGGGTGTTCGAAGACCTGGTGGCGGCGCATCCCGAAGCCCTGCCCGCGGCCGAACTGAAGGTCGCGCTGGGCCTGCACACGCGCTCCACGCGCTACCTCGAGGCGGTGGCCTCCGGCCTGCCGCGCCACGACCTGCAGGCGCAGCCGGTGGAGCCGGTCGCCCCCGAGCACGTGCACCACGCCATCCTGGAGCTGTATCGGCGCCGCAGCGCCAAGTCCCCCGAGAAGGCGCGCGAGCGCGCCGTCGCCCAGCTGGCGGCGGCGATCGAGGCGTCGGGAATGGAGCGCGAAGCCTATCGCGAGCGCTTCACGTCGCTCGACGACACGGTGCATGCGATGCTGGAGGAAGCCCTGGCGCTGGCGGCGCAGCGCGCGGCCCGCCGCGAAGCCCTGAAGAATGCCTACCAGGCCAGCGGCCAGACGGTGGATGGGTTCGCCCAGATGTACGGGCTGGACCCGAAGGAAGCGAAGGCGCTGCTGGCCTGAGCGGCCGGCGCGGCCCTTGCGGCCGCAGCTGCGCCCCGCGGCGCAGTCCTCAGGTGGACTGCAGGTGCTTGCCAACCAGGCCGGTCATCTCGAACATGGTCACCTCGTCCTTGCCCATGACGGCCTTGAGCTTGGCGTCGCACAGGATGTTGCGCTTGTTCGCCGGGTTCTGCAGGTTGTTCGCCTTGATGTACTCCCACAGGCGCTTGGTGGCTTCGGTGCGCGGCACCGGGTCCGGACCGATCACCGCGGCCAGCTCGGGCGTGGGCTTCAGGGCCTTCATGAAGGCGGAGTTCTTCTTGGGGGATTCTGCTTGCGTCATTGTCTGGATTCTTGCGGAAGAACCGGCAGCATAACGGACCCCTGCCCGGCCATGGGGCGGGCGCGCCGGCAAAGGCCGTTCACGCGTCCTGCGCGACCGTTCGGCGTGAAAGACTGCGCAGTTCCGCCGGCGCCAGGTGGAACGCTGCGCCGCCCTCGAGCCGATCGGCCGCATAGTCGATGAAGCGGCGCACCCGGCCCGGCAGGTTCTTGCGCTGGGCGTAGCAGATGTAAAAGCCCATGCGAGCGGTGACACGGCCACCCAGCAGCGGCACCAGCAGGCTCCGCGCGCAGTGGCGCCGCCGCGTTAATGCTGCGCTGGACAGGCGCACGCCCAGGTGGCGCTCCAGCGGGCCGATGGCCTTGCCCGCGGCCTGCGGCGTCATGCCGACGCGTGAAGGCCAGTGAGCTCGCCCGCGGCGGCCGGCGCCATGCGCGCGCCGGTCGCCTCCAGGAAGCGCCGGAGGTCCCAGCCACCGCCCAGCAGCACCAGCCGCGTGTGGAAGTCTTCCAGCACCTCGGGCGCCAGCTCCGTGCCCAGCCAGGTGAGCACCTTGTCCTTCAACATCACGCCCCCCATTTCGTACGAGGCAGCGAGCGAGCGCCACAGGGCATGCGCGCCCGTTGACTGCCGCGCGCCGGTGACCAGGCACATGCCGCCGTCCAGCGCCCAGCGGTACACGGCGCTGGCCAGGCCCCGGCGCTGGTACATGCGGCCATAACGCGAATGGGGCGCGCGCAGATGGCGGTCGGCCTGCCGGTCCAGCTCGATCAGGCGGTTGAACACCGTGCAGCCGGCCAACCGCCGGTTGGCGAGGTCCTCCACGTACACATACTGTTCGCCGTCGGCTTCGCGGAAGCGGAAGGCGAAGCCCGGCAGGTGGATGGGCAGCGGGCGCAGGCCGCACAGCGCGCCGCCGAAGCGGCGCAGGCGCGCGTGCATGCGTTCCAGGTCGGCCTCCACCGTGGCGGGCGGCAGCGCGACGTCGATGCGCAGCTCCGCGGGACGCAACAGCCCCGGCAGCAGGTGGAGCGCGCGCGGCATCTCAAAAGGCCTCCGCCGGCGCCGACAGCAACACGTCGTCGCGCTCGCACCAGAAGCCGCTGAGCAGGTGCGCGGGCCGCGCGCGCGCGCTGACCACGGCACTGGTCTGCCAGTCGTCGAGCGGCACGCCCAGGCCGGCGTACACGCCGTAGCCGGCGCCGGCGCGCAGCTCGCCGGCGGTGCGGATGCTCTCACCCGCGCGGATGGCGCCCCCGGCACCGACCGAGCCGCGCGCCTTGATGCCCAGCCCCGCTTCGATGTGGCGGCCCGCCTCCACCGACAGGCTGCATTCGATGCCGCCGGCCACCCGCAGGTCGCGGCTCGCGGCGATGCGGCCGCTGACGCGCAGGCCCTGGCCGCATTCGATGTCGCCTTCGACCAGCAGGTCGTCGCGCACCCAGGCGTCGCCCTCCACCCGCAGGCCCTCGCGCGCGCCAACCGGCCCGCCCGCGCGCAGGCGGGCGCCGCAGTGCAGGTGGCCTTCCGCCTGCAGGCCCCATTCGGCGCGGATGGCGCCGCCAGCGTGCAGGGACGTGCCGGCGCGGATCGCGCCGCCGGCGCGCAATTCGTCGCCGGCGCGGATGGCGCCGCCCGCTGCGATGCTGCCGCCGCTGCGGATGGCAC
>JAEZKX010000294.1 GCA_023436025.1 Pseudomonadota bacterium
GCGCAGGCGCTGCGCGGCCGCGAGGGCATCGTGTTCGCGGCTTCGGCCGCCGAGGCGGTGCAGGGCGCCGACGTGCTGGCCGTGGTCACCGAATGGCTCGAGTTCCGCAGCCCCGATTTCGCCGAGCTGGCCAGGCAGCTGAAGGAACGTGCCGTGTTCGACGGCCGCAACCTGTACGACCCCGTGACCGTGCGCAAGGCCGGTCTCGCGTACTACGGCATCGGCCGGAGCGCCGTCGGTGCATGAGGGCATGACGGGCGCGGCCCCTGCCGCGCGCGGATCGATCGAACGCGGTCTGCAGCAGGCGCAGCTGGTCCTGCTGGGCCTGTTCCTGTTCAGCCTGCCCTTGCTGGAGGCGCCCAAGAACATCGCGGTGGCCCTCTACCTGGCGGTGTGGTGCCTGCGCGCTGGCCTCACCGGCCAGCTCGGCGGCCGCTGGGACCGCTTCGACACCGCCTTTGCCGCGGTGTTCGCGTCGGCCGCGGCGTCGGCGCTGCTGGGCTACCGCGACGACCTGTCCGGCGTGTTCCGGGTGGTGGCCATGGCCTGGGCCGTGAAGCGCAGCGACCTGCCGGTCCGCCATGCGCGCATGCTGGTCGGCATCACCTGCGCCAGCACGGCCATCGGCCTGGCCGTCGGCCTGAAGTGGCTGGTGGACGGCGAGCGCCCCTTCCTGGAACTGCCGTCCGTGGGGCACACCAACCAGTCGGCGCTGTACCTCACCATCCTGGTGATCGCCGTGTTCGGCTGGTGGCGCCAGGGGCCGGTCATGTGGCCCTCGGCTTGGGGCCGCCGCGCCCTGCTGGCCAGCGGGCTGCTGTTCATGCTGGCGCTGCTGGTCAGCACCAGCCGGGCGGCCATGGCCGCCGCGATCGCGGGCATGGTCCTGCTTGCCCTGGCCGTGCGCGCATCCGGGCGGCCGCTCAGGCTGGGTCGCCTGCTGGGCGTGACGGTGCTGGGGATTGGCCTGCTGGGCGGCCTCCTGTGGGGCATCGCGCGCTTCGCGCCCGAATTCGGCGAAGGCAAGGCCGAACACCTGGTCACCGTGGCGAGCGGCGCGCACCGCATGAAGCACTGGAACCTGGCGATCGAAGGCTGGCGCGCCCATCCCTGGTTCGGCCTGGGCCCCGAGGCGTTCCAGCAGCTGACGGTGGAAGGCGCCTGCGCGGCTGTGACGGCGCGCGGCGAGGCCTGCGATCCCGGCAACTACGCGCCGGCGACGCATGCGCACAGCCTCTATTTCGCGACGCTGGTGGAGCGCGGCCTGGTCGGCCTGGCGGCGCTGGCCTTCCTGCTGGCGTGCTGGGGCCGCAGCCTGGTCCGCGGCCTCCCCGTGGCCACCACCTCGCCCTGGTGGGTGCTCGGCGCCGCCAGCTTCATCGTCGTGGTGATCGGTGGCCTGTTCAACACCACGCTGCGGGTCGAACACGGTTCGCTGGCGCTGCTGGGGCTGGGGCTGTGGCTGGGGTCGCAGCGGCAGCAGCCCGCGGCGATCCGCGACGAGTCCTGAGCGCCGCGCGTCCTGAGGCTTGGATGGGTGGCGAGCGGCCCCAGGCACCGGCCGCATCCGCTGCGCGCTGCCACCCATCGGGCGCGCCAGGATCGCTGCGAACGCCCAGGGTGCGCCCGCCGCACGCGCCCACCTGGTCGCGCGATCAGGGCTGCGGCGACGCCATCAGCCGCGCGTACAACGCGAGGTAGTCGTCCGTCATGCGTTCCAGGCTGTAGGGCGCGATGGCCTGGCGGGCGGCGCGGCCCAGGGCCTGGGCGTGTTCGCGGCGCAGCAGGTCGGCCATGGCCGCGGCGAGGGCGGCTCCATCGAAGGCGTCGACCACGTGCCCGCTGGCCGGCGACAACAACTCGGCGGCGCCGCAGCCGGTGGTGGTGACCACGGGCAGCCCGCAGGCCATGGCTTCCAGCACCGCGTTCGACTGCGGGTCGTACAGCGTCGGCAGGACCAGCGCGTCGGCGCCGTGGTACCAGGGCAGCACCTCGTCCTGCGGCCCGGCGAAGCGCACCACCGCATCCAGCCCCAGCGACTGCGCGAGCCGCTCGTAGCGCCCGCGCCGCTTGTCGTGGCCGACCACCACCAGCAGGCCCTCGCGGCGCAGCGCCGGATGGGCCATGGCCCGCACCGCATCGGCCACGCCCTTGCGCTCGAAGCCGGAGCCGACGAACAGGAACACGGTCTTGTCCTCGGGCCAGCCGAAGCGTGCCCGCGCCGCCGCCCGCTCCGTAGCCGAGGGGGGGCAAAAGCGCTGCAGTGCGATGCCGTTGCGGATGACCGCCAGCTTGTGCGCCGGCACGCCATAGAGCCGCATGACCTCGTCGCGCACCATCTCGGAATTGCAGACGACGCAGCGCAGCGCCGGGTCGGCGAACATGGCCGCCTCGGCCTGCAGGACCGCGCGGTGCTGCGCGCTCAGCAGGTCGCCCAGGCCGCGCCACAGGCCGTACTTGCGCCGCTTGAGCGCCAGCCACTGGCGGTGCACGCCATCGCCGGCGCGGTACACGGCCAGCCCCGGGATGCGTTCGTGCGACTGCACGAGATCGAAGCCTTCGCGCGCCACCGTCACGCGCACGGCCTCGGCGAAGGCGCGGTCGCGCCAGCGGCGGCCGATGTGGAAGCTGCCCAGCTCGATGCGCCGCACGGAGTCCGGCAGGCCGGCCGTGCCGTCCGCGGGCCAGCGGCGTGCGATCAGGGTCAGCGCCACGCCTCGGCCGGCCAGCGCGCCGGCGATGCGCTGCACGAAGCGCTCGGCGCCGCCGGACGCATTCCAGCTGCCGCGGACGATGGCGATGCGCGGCGCCGCTGCCGCACCCGTACCGGCACCGGCACCGGCACCGGCAGCGGCCAGTACGCCCAGTGCGCCGTCGCCGGCTTGCCGCTCGCCCGGCTGCGCGGACGACCCCGTCGCCGGCGCTCCGTGTTCAGCGCTGC
>JAEZKX010000305.1 GCA_023436025.1 Pseudomonadota bacterium
GCATTGGGCGCCGCGCCGGGCTGCTGCGCCTGGTTCTGCCGCTGCGCCTGGGTAGGCGCCTGCGCGGGCGGCGTGGCCTGGCGCTGCGTCACGTTGGGCGACTGGCGGCCGAAGGAGCCGCCACCGCCGAGTCGGCGCGCGTCGGCATCGAATGCGCCGAGCGTCAGCACGGCTGCGAGCAACACGGTGAAGATCTTCAAACTGCTCTCCTTCGCCGTCCCACGTGGGGGTTCAGCACTTGATTGCAACGTGCAGCGCGGCCACCCCCGCGGTGAGGTTGTGGTAGTCGACATGGCCGAAGCCGCTGCGCTTCATCATGGCCTTGAGCTCCTCCTGGCCCGGATGCATGCGGATGGACTCGGCCAGGTAGCGGTAGCTGGCTTCGTCGCCCGCCACCATGCGGCCGAGCCGGGGAAGCACCGAGAACGAGTACCAGTCATACGCCTTTTCCAGCGGCGGCGCCACGCGGGAAAACTCCAGCACCAGCAACTTGCCGCCGGGCCGCAGCACCCGGTGCATCTCGGCGAGCGCGACTTCCTTGTGCGTCATGTTGCGCAGCCCGAAGCCCACGCTCACCCGGTCGAAGGCGCCATCGGCAAAGGGCAGTTTCTCCGCGTCGCAGACGGTGGTCGGCAGGACGGTGCCGGCATCGAGCAGGCGGTCGCGTCCGACGCGCAGCATGGCGGGGTTGATGTCGGTGTGCACGACCTGGCCGGTAGGCCCGACCTTGCGCGCGAACGCCTGGGCCAGGTCGCCCGTGCCGCCGGCGATGTCGAGCACCCGCTGGCCCGGCCGCAGGTCGGCGCACAGCACGGTGTAGGCCTTCCAGGCGCGGTGCAGGCCGAGCGACATCAGGTCGTTCATCAGGTCGTAGCGGGGCGCGACCGATTCGAACACGCTGCGCACGCGGCGCGACTTGTCGCGTTCATCGACGCTCTCGAAACCGAAGTGGGTCTGGCTCATCGCAGCTTCTCAATGGTTGTGGCCGCAGGCATGGCCGCCGCCATGGCCCTTGGGCGCCATGGGAGCGTCGCGATCGACGCCGGCTTCCTGCAGGCGCCGCTCGTAGTCGCGCCACAGGTCGTCCTGCTGCGTGCCGAGGAAATACAGGTAGTCCCAGGAGAAGATGCCGCTGTCGTGGCCGTCGCTGAAGGTCGGCTTGACGCCGTAGTTGCCCACCGGCTCGATCTCTTCGATGCCGACCTCGCGCTTGCCCGTCTGCAGCGTCTCCTGTCCCGGGCCGTGGCCCTGGACCTCGGCCGAAGGCGAATACACGCGCATCAGCTCGAAGGGGATGCGGAACACCGCGCCATCGGCGAAGCCGATCTCGAGCACGCGCGATTGCCCGTGCAAGGTCAGCGATTGGGGGACAGGGGTTTCGTTGCGCAATCCGGCCATGGCGCCAGTGTAGGCCACGGCCGGCGCGCGCGCGGGGCGCCGCTGCCGCGCCAGCCTAGAAGCGCACCCCCAGGGTGACGTAGAAGCGGTCGTCGCCGCTGCGGGGCGCATACGAGTTCTGCGCCAGCGGCACGCGGCTGCCATTGACGATGCGGCCGTAGTCGGCCGTCAGGCTCCAGGGCCCGCGGAACCAGCGCAGGCCCAGCCCCACGCTCGCCAGGTTGTCCGACGAAACCTTCAGGGGCGTCGCATCGTGGTTGCCGATCCAGCCCGCGTCGAGGAAGCCGAGCAGGCGCAGGCCCGGCGCGAGCTCGGGCGTGTAGAGCTCCAGCGAGCCGGCGATGCCGCTGTCGCCGGAGATGGGCCGGTCGATCTCGGTGCCGCGCACGCTGTGCGGGCCGCCCAGGCCGAACTGCTCGCCGGCAATCAGGGTGTCGGGGCTGTACTGCGCCTGTGCCCGCGCCGTCCACTGCCAGCGCCCGGCCACCTGCCCGGTGTAGCTGCCGCCGCCGCGCAGGGCCAGCCAATGCACCTTGTCGATGCGCGGATCCTCGCTGCGGTAGGCCGCCAGGTCGTTGTGGGCGCCGGAGCCCGTGTTCCAGGCCAGGCCGACGTCGTAGCCCCACAGCGCGTGGTCGCTCTCGGTGCGGGCGCTGTAGCTGACCGTGAGCGGCCGGCTGCGGCGGTCGCGGCCGACGGTGCCGATGCCGGGAATGCCGCCGATCACCGCGGCGTCGAAGACCTTGTCGTCCAGGCCGAAGGTGACGTAGCTGCGGCGGCCGCCCTGCGCCGGCAGGTACCAGGTGTAGTTGAGGCCCAGGGTGTGGCCCGCACCGGTGCTGGTGAAGGTGCCGAAGTCGCCCACCACGTCGGAGCGGGTGTAGCTCGCGCCGATGACACCGCCGAACGCATACAGCGGGATGCGGTAGGCCAGGCCCAGCTGCTTGACGTCGCTGGTCTTCTCGATCGAGGTGGTGTAGGCCCCGACGAACTGGTGGTCGAGGTTGAACAGGTTGGTGTGGCCGCCGGCGATGGTGAGGCGGTCTTCGCCGGTCGCCTTGGAGCCCAGATTCGACAGCGTCACGCCGAAGTTCCAGGGGCGCTGCTCGCGCACCGTGATGGTGGCGTCGATGCGATCCGGCTGGTCGGACTCGCGCAGGCCCACCTGGACCTGCTTGTTGGCGTTCTCGTTGGCGATCGCCGTCTGCACCGCCAGGACGCGGAAGTTGGGGCTGGCGCCCTCGCGCAGCTCGGGCAGCGACCGGCGGATATTCGCCTCGTCGTAGATCTGGCGGCCCTCGATGGCCACCCGCCCGAGGGTGAACTTGATGACCGACAGGCGCACCGTGGCGCCGACTTCCTGCGGCGGCAGGCTCACGCGGTGCAGGCCGAAGCCGGCGGCGCGGAACGCGGCCTCCAGGGCGGCGGTGGCCTGCTGCAGGGTGGACAGCGTGGCGTCGGGGCGCACGAAGGGTGCCAGCACGCGCTGGGCCTCGGCGGCGCCGATCGGGTTGTCGCCCTCGATGGTGAAGCCGCGGATGGCGAACACCGCCTGCGGCGCCGGACTCGCCATCGGCGCCGCGGCGGGCGCGGGAC
>JAEZKX010000361.1 GCA_023436025.1 Pseudomonadota bacterium
CACCACAGCTGGCCGCCGCGCTGCGCGGCCAGCGGCCGCAGCGCCTGCAGGCCCTTGTCCAGCGCATCCGGCGTGTGCGCGTAGTCCACCGCCACCAGGGGCTGGCCCGGCAGGGCGATGCGTTCCATGCGGCCCGGCACCGGCAGCAGCGCGCCGCAGGCCGCGACCGCCTGCGCCAGCGGGATGCCCATGGCGCGCAGCATGCCCAGCACGCCCAGCAGGTTGGAGACGTTGTACTGGCCGATCAGCTGGGTGCGCAGCTCGTGGCGCTCGCCGCCCTCGGACACGGTGAAGCGCAGGCCGCCGTCGGCATAGCCGATGTCGTGCGCACGCAGCCGCGCCGGCGCCTCGCAGGAGACCGTCCACACGTCGAGCGCCGCGGCCACCAGGGCCTGCAGCTCGACGCCCTTGGCGTCGTCGAGGTTGATCACCGCCGCCTGCAGGCCGGGCCACTGGAACAGCGCCGCCTTGGCCGTCCAGTAGGCTTCCATGGTGCCGTGGTAGTCCAGGTGGTCCTGGGTGAAGTTGGTGAAGGCGGCCACGCGCACCCGCATGCCGTCCATGCGGCGCTCCACGATGCCGATCGACGAAGCCTCGATGGCACAGGCACGCAGGCCGGCGTCGACGAACTTGCGGAACTGCCGCTGCAGCAGCACCGGGTCGGGCGTGGTCAGGCCGGTGGCTTCCACCCGCGGCGGCTGGCCCACGCCCAGCGTGCCGACGATGCCGCACGGCGTGCCGGCCTGCGACAGCGCCTGCGCCAGCCACCAGGCCGTGGAGGTCTTGCCGTTGGTGCCGGTCACGGCCAGCACGTCGAGCTGCTGCGTCGGGTCGCCGTAGAAGTCGGCGGCGATGGGGCCGGTGGCGGCCTTGAGGCCGGGATAGGCGGCGACCGCGTCGCCGTCGAAGCCGAAGGCCTCGCTGCCCTCGGCCTCCACCAGGCACGCGCGCGCGCCCTGCGCCAGGGCGCCGGCCACGAACTTGCGGCCGTCGGTGGCGGCGCCGGGCCAGGCGATGAAGCCGTCGCCCGCGCCCACCTTGCGGCTGTCGCAATGCAGGTCGGCCACGCCCCGCGCGCGCAGCCAGGCGGCGGCCTCGGCGGGGGAAAGCAGCAGGCGCGGCACCATCAGAAGGATTCCTCCACCGGGTGCACCACGATCTGCGGCTTGACGCTCATGTCCGGCTGCACGTTCATGAGGCGCAGCGTCTGCTGCACCACCTCGCTGAACACCGGGCCCGCCACCGTGCCGCCGTAGTAGTGGCCGGCGCTGGGCTCGTCGATCATCACGGCGACGATGATGCGCGGCGTGTCGATCGGCGCCATGCCGGTGAACCAGGAGCGGTACTTGCCCGAGGCATAGCCCTTGCCCACCTGCTTGCGCGCCGTGCCGGACTTGCCACCCACCGAGTAGCCCACCGTCTGCGCCTTCTGGCCGGTGCCGCCGGGGCCGGCGGCCAGCCACAGCATGTGGCGGACCTGCTTGGCATGCTCGGGGGAGAACACCCTGGTGCCCACCGCCGGCTCGCTGCTCTTGAGCATGGTGGCCGGGATGATGTGGCCATCGTGCGCGAAGGCGGTGTACGAGCGCGCCATCTGGAACAGTGACGCCGACAGGCCGTAGCCGTACGACATGGTGGCCTGCTCCACCGGCTTCCATGTCTTCCAGGGCCGCAGGCGCCCCGTGACGGCGCCGGGGAAGGCGATCTGCGGCTTCTGCCCGTAGCCCAGCGCGGTGAAGATCTCCCACATCTCCTGCGGACTCATCTTCTGGGCGATCTTCAGGGCGCCCACGTTGCTGGACTTCTGGACCACGCCGTTGACGTCCAGCACGCCGTAGTTGTGGGTGTCGTTGATCGTGAAGCCGCCCATGGCGTAGCGCCCGGGGCTGGTGTCGATGATGGTGTCGGTGCGCACGCGACCGAGCTCCAGGGCGGCCGCCACCGTGATCGGCTTCATGGTGGAACCAGGCTCGAAGGTGTCGGTGAGCGCGCGGTTGCGCAGCTGCTCGCCCGACAGGTTCTGGCGGCGGTTGGGGTTGTAGCTCGGGTAATTGGCCAGCGCCAGCACCTCGCCGGTGATGCTGTCCAGCACCACCACGCTGCCCGCCTTGGCCTTGTTGGCGATCACGGCCTCGCGCAGCTTCTGGTAGGCGAAGAACTGCACCTTGCTGTCAATCGACAGCTGCAGGTCCTTGCCGTCGACCGGCGGCACCTGCTCGACCACGTCCTCGACGATGCGGCCGAGCCGGTCCTTGATGACGCGGCGCGAGCCGGGGCGGCCGGCCAGCTCCTTGTTGAAGGCGAGCTCCACGCCCTCCTGGCCGTTGTCCTCCACGTTGGTGAAGCCCACCACGTGCGCGGCGGCTTCGCCCTCGGGATACTGGCGCCGGTACTCCTTGCGCTGGTAGATGCCCTTGATGTCGAGGGCGGCGATCTGGCGCGCCACCGGCTCGTCGATCTGCCGCTTGAGCCAGACGAAGCTGCGGTCGTCGTCATCGAGCTTCTTCATCAGCTCGGGCAGCGGCATCTCCAGCAGCTTCGCCAGCTGCGCCAGCTTGGCGCGGTCGCGCTCCACGTCCTCGGGGATGGCCCAGATGCTGGGCACCGGCACGCTGGTGGCCAGCAGCACGCCGTTGCGGTCGAAGATGCGGCCGCGGTTGGCGGCGAGCTGCAGCGTTCGGGCGAAGCGCACCTCGCCCTGGCGCTGGTAGAAGTCGTTCTCGATCACCTGCACCCAGGCGGCGCGGGCGGCAAGCCCGAAGAAGCCCAGTGCGATGCCAGCCACGATCAGCTTGCTGCGCCACACGGGCGTGCGGCTCGCCAGCAGCGGGCTGGAGGTGTAGGCAACGGCGCGGTGCCCGCTCATGCCAGCGCCTCCACGCTGCGCGCCGCGGCACGCGGCCCGGCAACGGCGCGGCGGCTCATGGCCGTGCCCCCTGCGCCACGCCCGAGAGCGTGACGTACTGCGTGATCGCCGGCGTGGCGCTGCGCATCTGCAGCTGCTCGCGCGCCAGCTTCTCCACCCGCCCCGGCGTGGCCTGGGCGCGCTTCTCGACCTGCAGGCGCTCGTGCTCCACCTCGAGGCGGCGGTACTCGTTCTGCGCCTTCTCGATCTCGGCGTAGAGACGGCGCGACTCGTACTGCACCTGCACCAGGTACAGCGCACTGGCGATGACGCCGACGAGCAGGACGAGATTGAGGCGGGTCATGCCACGTCCGTCCTCTCGGCCACGCGCATGATGGCGCTGCGCGAACGCGGATTGGCCGCCACCTCGGCGGCCGAGGGCTTGATGCGCCCCAGCGCCTTCAGCTTCACCGGCCTGGGCGGCGCGAAGGGCGCGCGGCGGTCGAATTCCTCGCGCGCATGCCGGGCGATGAACTGCTTGACGATGCGGTCCTCCAGCGAGTGGAAGCTGATCACCACCAGGCGGCCGCGCGGCTGCAGGACGTTCAAACTGGCCTCGAGCGCCTGTTGCAGTTCTTCAAGCTCGGCGTTGACGAAAATCCGAAGAGCCTGAAATGTGCGCGTTGCAGGGTCCTGGCCCGGCTCGCGGGTTTTGACCGCACCAGCCACGAGCTGGGCCAGTTCGGCGGTGGTTGCAAGAGGGCCCCGTTCCTGTCGCCGAGCAGCAACCGCCTTTGCAATCTGAAAAGCAAACCGTTCTTCGCCATAGTCACGGATCACCTCCGCCATCTGCTCGACGCTGGCCGTGGCCAGCCAGTCCGCCGCGCTGGTTCCGCGCGTCGGGTCCATGCGCATGTCCAGCGGGCCGTCGTTGCGGAACGAGAAGCCGCGCCCGGGGTTGTCGATCTGCGGCGAGCTCACGCCCAGGTCCATCAGCACGCCGGTCACGCTGGCGGCCGGCAGCTGCGCCAGCGCCGCGAAGCCCTCGTGGCGGATGGAGAAGCGGGCATCGGAGATGGCCCCGGCCGCCGCCACCGCCTCGGGGTCCTTGTCGAAGGCCGTCAGCCGGCCCGCGGGGCCCAGCCGCGACAGCAGCAGGCGCGTGTGGCCGCCGCGCCCGAAGGTCGCGTCGACGTAGTGTCCATCCGGCTTGGTGACGAGGGCTTCGATCGCTTCGTTCAACAAGACGGTGGTGTGTTGCCATGTGCCGTCCACCGCTTGCTTTCAGAAGGAGAAGTCCTGGAAGGCTTCAGGCATCCCGGCGCGCATCGCCTCGGCCTCCTTGGCTTCGTAGGTCGCCTTGTCCCAAAGTTCGAAGTGGTTGCCCATGCCGAGCAGCATCACGTCCTTCCCGATTCCCGCGGCGGAGCGCAGCTCGGGCGACACCAGCACGCGGCCGGTGCCGTCGAGCTCCACGTCCATCGCGTTGCCGAGGAAGATTCTCTTCCACCACTGCGCCGCCATGGGGAGCTGCGCGATGCGCTCGCGAAACTTTTCCCATTCGGGGCGGGGAAAAATCATGAGGCAGCCGTGCGGGTGCTTGGTGATGGTCACCTGGTTGGCGGCCGTGGCGCCCAGGACGTCGCGATGCCGGGTCGGCATGGACAGCCTCCCCTTGGCATCGAGACTCAGCGACGACGCGCCCTGGAACACCTGTGTCAGTCCTCACGGTCAAAAAAACGGCAAAGGGAGGCGTGGCCAAAGCCACTTCCTCCCACTTCATTGCACTTTTTTGCACTGTAGCAGGAAAGGCAGAGGCGCAACAGGGAGCCCGGTACTTTTTGGCAATGAAATCAAGCACTTAGAAACGACTTCGGAGGCACGAGGCCTCCGAAAATCGTTCAAAAGCAAGCACTTACGCAGCGGTCTGCAAGTAGAGCCTGAGGGTAGTCAAAGGATGTATCGCGACAGGTCCTCGTCACGGCTGAGTACCGCCAGCCGCGCGTCCACATAGGCCGCATCGACGGTGACCGTCTGGCCTTCCAGCCGGGTGGCGTCGAAGCTCACTTCGTCCAGCAGGCGCTCCATCACCGTGGACAGCCGCCGCGCGCCGATGTTCTCGGTGCGCTCGTTCACCTCGCAGGCGATCTGGGCCAGGCGGGTGATGCCCTCCGGGGTGAATTCCAGCTGCACGCGCTCGGTGGCCAGCAGCGCCTGGTACTGCTTGACCAGCGAAGCATGGGTGCTGGTGAGAATGGCCTCGAAGTCCTGCACCGACAGCGACCCGAGCTCCACCCGGATCGGGAAACGACCCTGCAGCTCCGGGATCAGGTCGCTGGGCTTGGACAGGTGGAAGGCGCCGCTGGCGATGAACAGGATGTGGTCGGTCTTCACCGGCCCGTACTTGGTGGAGACGGTCGTGCCCTCCACCAGCGGCAGCAGGTCGCGTTGCACGCCTTGGCGCGACACTTCCGCGCCCGACCCCTCGCTGCGCGAGGCCACCTTGTCGATCTCGTCGATGAAGACGATGCCGTTCTGTTCGGCGTTCTGGATCGCGGCCGCCTTGATCTCGTCCTCGTTGACCAGGCTGGCGGCCTCCTCGTCGACGATCAGCTTCATCGCCTCGCGGATCTTCAGCTTGCGCGTCTTGCGCCGGGCGTTGCCGAACTGGCTGAACATGCCGCGCAGCTGCTCGGTCATCTCCTCCATGCCGGGAGGCGCCATGATCTCCACCGAGGGCCGGGGCTCGGCCACCTCGATCTCGACTTCCTTGTCGTCCAGCTCGCCCTGGCGCAGCTTCTTGCGGAACACCTGGCGCGCCGTGCTGTCGGGGGCCGGCTCCTCGCCGCGCGCGGCCGGCAGCAAGGCGTCGAGGACGCGTTCCTCGGCGGCATCCTCGGCACGGGCACGCACCTTGCGCATCTCGGCCACGCGGGTCTGCTTCACGGCCATCTCGGCCAGGTCGCGGATGATGGCATCGACGTCCTTGCCGACGTAGCCCACCTCGGTGAACTTGGTGGCCTCGACCTTGATGAAGGGCGCGTCGGCCAGGCGGGCCAGGCGCCGCGCGATCTCGGTCTTGCCCACGCCGGTGGGGCCGATCATCAGGATGTTCTTGGGGGTGATCTCGACGCGCAGCTTCTCGTCGACCTGCTGGCGCCGCCACCGATTGCGCAGGGCGATGGCCACGGCGCGCTTGGCGTCCTTCTGGCCGACGATGTGGCGATCGAGTTCGGAGACGATCTCCTGGGGAGTCATGCTGGCACTCATTCGAGCACCTCGATCGTGTGGTTCATGTTGGTGTAGATGCAGAGCTCGCCGGCGATCTCGAGCGACTTCTTGACGATGTCGCGCGCGCCGAGCTCCGAGTTGTCGAGGAGCGCCTTCGCCGCCGCCTGGGCGTAGCCGCCGCCGGAGCCGATGGCGACGATGCCCTGCTCGGGCTCCAGCACGTCGCCGTTGCCGGTGATGATCAGCGAGTTCTCGCGGTCGGCCACGGCCAGCATGGCCTCGAGCCGGCGCAGCACGCGGTCGGTGCGCCAGTCCTTGGTGAGTTCGATGGCCGCGCGCACCAGGTGGCCCTGGTGCTTCTCGAGCTTGCCCTCGAAACGCTCGAACAGCGTGAAGGCATCGGCGGTGGCGCCGGCGAATCCGGCCAGGACCTTGTCGTGGTAGAGCTTGCGGACCTTGCGGGCGGTGCCCTTGACGACGATGTTGCCCAGGGTCACCTGGCCGTCACCGCCGAGTGCCACCTGCCAGCGGCCGTCGGCATCCTTGCGCCGCACGCTGACGATGGTCGTACCGTGAAATTGTTCCATTGAGAAGAGAAGGGGTTAGGTGCTAGGGGCTAGGGAATGCCGCCCCGTTCCCAACGTGGGGGCGCTTGGCTGTTTCCCCAGCCCCTAGCCTCCAGCCTCTAGCCCCTCTCACTCATGCCGCACACCCACGCGCGCGTGTTCGCTGATGCCGATCACGGTGAAGAAGGCGGCGACCAGGCGATGGACTTCGACGAACTGCACCTGCCGGCCTTCGGCCTGCCGGGCGGTGACCCAGTTCAGCAGCGTGCCGGCGGCGGTGAAGTCGATGCGCATCAGGCGCGCGCAGGACACCACCATCACATCGGCATCCGCCAGCTTGGTGTCGAGCAGTTCCAGCGCCTCCTTGCCATCGCCCAGGATCTGGCCCGACAGCTCCACGCTCGCGATGGTCGTCATCTGCGAGGACAGCGAGGCCTGCTGGCTCTCGTCGCCGTAGCTGGTGAGCAGGCTCGACGCCACCGAGTCGCGGTAGGCCTCGCCCACGATGGTGTGGCCCCCCGCATAGCTGCCGTCCGGCTGCAGCGGCTTGTACTCGCAGCGCGCGCTTTCCCACGAGGGCGGCGAGACTTCGTAGGTGACGCAGTAGTCCAGCGCCACCAGTTCGAACTCGTCGGGACGGTGCATCACGCGCATCACCTCCATGCGCAGCTTCCACCAGGCCGGGTTGACCGATCGGTCGCCCGAAGGCGTGGCATCGCGCAGCACGCCTTCCAGCGTCTCGGCGCCGATGAAGCGCAGTTGCAGGGCCTGCGAGGCCCAGGTGCTGAAGGTGCGGGTGAGCGGCTCCACCGCCGATTCGGCGATGGAGTTGAGCTTGCTCCAGTTCAGGCGGAAAGGCGCCGGGGCCTTGGCGAGCGCCGCCATCAGCGCCGCCAGCGTCTGCGTGCCGAACACCGCCGGGCTGGTCCAGTCGGCGATGGCCGGCGAACTGGGCACCGCTGCCTGCGGATGGTTCATGCGGCCCACGATCTCGGGCAGCGAGAACCACTGCGGCGCCGAGCGACCGAAGCGGCTGGCGAACTCGATGGCTGCGCGCTCGTAGGGCTCCTGGCGGCCGATCGCCCGGTACAGGTCGAACAGCGCCAGCCAGGTCTCCTCATGGTTGACGCGCGCGCCCTGGGGCGCCAGCACCTCGATGAGGCCGGCCTCGGCGCCGTCGTCGTCGCCGTTGGCGAAGCGGATCGCGGCCTCGTCGAGTTCGGGGGCGTGGGCGAACTCGCCCACGTCGATGGCGTCCTGCTTCGACAGCGAAAAAACGCTGCTCGGCGCGCCGGCCGGGCCCGGCTCCATGCCGTGCTGCGCCGGGTTCGTCATCGGCACCGGCGCCACCATGGGCGGCGGCAGGTGCTCGGACGCGATGGGCGCGGCCAGCGGCGCGGCGGCCTGCGGCTGCCGCGGGTGCGCGAAGGCCGGCGCAATGGCCACCAGCGGCGCCTCCCGCGTGGGTGGACGGCCCTCGCCTCCCAGCGTCTGCGGCGAAGTGCGCGAGTAGCTGGTGCCGGTGGGCGCAGCCGCCTCGCGCAGCGCGTCGGGCGGGATGTGCGAGGAGTTGACGAAGCCGCTGTTGACGCCCTGCGTGCTGGCGCCGCCATGCTTGGTCTTCCACCACTGCATGGACATCTGCGCCTCGATCTCGTCGATCTTCTTCAGCGTGGTGGCGCGGTCGTCGGGCTTCGAGGGCATGGAGCTCTGGAAGAACGACGGGCGCGCGGCAGGGTCGGAGCCCGCCAGCACCTCGCTGCGGCGCATCTTGCGCAGCATGTCGAACTCGCGCTTGCGCACGAAGTCGTTGCGCCGCTTGCGCTCGATCATCTCCTTGAGCATCTGCTTGGAGTACGAGCTCTCGCGGTCGCTCTCGCCGGCGTCCTCGCCCCAGGTGGTTCCGGGGTTCTTGACAAACCGCACCACCCTCGACAGCAGACCGCCGGGGGAGGAGTCGTCTTTCTGCGCCATGGGCTAGGTCGGGTCCCGCTGCGCCGTCAGTCGCCGAACATCTTCTGCTTCAGCTCGCGGCGTTGCTGCGCCTCGAGCGACAGCGTGGCCGTCGGACGCGCCAGCAGCCGGCCGACGCCGATCGGTTCGCCGGTCTCGTCGCAATAGCCGTAGTCGCCGGCGTCGATGCGCGCGATCGACTGCTCGATCTTCTTCAGCAGCTTGCGCTCGCGGTCGCGGGTGCGCAGTTCCAGGGCGTGCTCCTCCTCGATCGTCGCGCGGTCGGCGGGATCGGGGACGATGACGGTGTCCTCGCGCAGGTGCTCGGTGGTCTCGCCGGCGCTGTTGAGGATCTCCTGCTTCAGCTGCAGCAGCTTCAGGCGGAAGAACGCCATCTGCTTCTCGTTCATGTACTCGCTGTCGGGCATGGCGAGCACTTCGGCATCCGAGAGCTCCTCGGCGGACTTGGTCTTCCAGTTGTTGGCCAGCTTCGGGTCTTTCTTGACGGAGACGACCGGAGGGGGCGTCAGGACGGATTGGGTTGCCATGGGAGTGTAGGTAGCCTTGGCGGCAACGGGGGCGGCCGGCGCAGGGGTCGCGGCTGGCACGGCGCGCCCGGCGGCAGGGGCCGGCTGGGCGGGCT
>JAEZKX010000191.1 GCA_023436025.1 Pseudomonadota bacterium
GACCGTCGCCGCGGGTGCCGCCGCCACGCCGCTTGTTGCGGCCGCCGCGTGGGGCATCGCCCTCGCGGCCGGGCTGCGGCCGCCCCAGGCCGGGGGCACCGACGGCGCTGGTCAGCGCCTGGATGTCCCGCTCGTCGAGTTCCATCCAGACCCCGCGCTTCAAGCCGCGCGGCAGCACCATGGCGCCATAGCGGATGCGGATGAGCCGGCTGACCGCGTGGCCCACGGCCTCGAACAGGCGGCGCACCTCGCGGTGGCGACCTTCGTTGATGGTCACGCGGTACCAGACGTTGGAGCCCTCGCCGCCGCCTTCTTCGATGGAGCCGAACTGGGCCTTGCCGTCGTCGAGCTGGACACCGTCGAGCAGCTTCTGCCGCTCCTCGTTGCTGAGCGCGCCCAGCACGCGCACCGCGTACTCGCGTTCCAGCCCGAAGCGCGGGTGCATCAGCTTGTTGGCCAGCTCGCCCGAGCTGGTGAACAGCAGCAGGCCTTCGGTGTTGAGGTCCAGCCGGCCGACCGACTGCCACTTGCCCTGCTGCAGCTTGGGCAGCTTGCGGAACACCGTGGGGCGGTTCTGCGGATCGTCGTGCGTCACGACTTCACCGACGGGCTTGTGGTAGGCAATCACCCGCGGCGGCGGCGGCGCGATGCGCACGCGGATCGGCTTGCCGTTGACCTTGATGGAGTCACCGTACTGGATGCGCTGGCCGATGTGGGCGGGCTCGTTGTTGACCGAGATGCGCCCCTCCATGATGAGCTGCTCCATCTCCAGCCGCGAGCCCAGGCCGGCCTGGGCCAGCACCTTGTGCAGCTTGGGCGTCTCCGGCTGGGGTGCCAGCACGCGCTTGGGCGATCCCGCCTCGGCGGCTTCGGCCTCGGCGTCGAAGCGGCCGGTGATGACGTCCTCGAAGCGGTCGACGGGGCCGGCATCGGGCCCAGGCGCGGACCGCGCCGGGGCGCTGGCGGCTTCGGGGCGGCCTTCTTCCGCCGGGTCGTCGTCGCCGTGGTCGCCGCCACCGTGGTGGTCGCCTTCGTCCGCCTGCAGCGCTTGTGCCGGCAGCGCCTCGGCCGCATCGGCCGCGCGGGTTTCGTCGGCGGGCGCTTGCGGGCGGCCGTCGGCTTCAGTGGGGTGGTTCATCAGAGGTCTCGATGGCTTGCGCCGCGTCCGGCTCGCCGCCGACATCGCCCGCGGGCGATTCGGTCGGCAGGGGCGGCGTTTCGTCCGCCGCCGCGATGGGTAGCGCGGGCTGCTCGCCCGGCTCTTGCGCCAGCATGCCGAAGGCGTCGGCCTGCTGCGCGGGATTGGTCAGTTCGGGCAGCTGGTCCAGCGAGGCCAGGCCGAGGTCGTCGAGGAACTGGCGGGTGGTGGCATAGAGTGCCGGCCGACCCACGGCCTCGCGGTGGCCGATGACCTCGACCCAGCCGCGGTCCTCGAGCTGCTTGAGGATCTGCGAGTTGATGGTGACGCCGCGGATGTCTTCCATGTCGCCCCGCGTGACCGGCTGGCGGTAGGCAATGATGGCCAGGGTCTCGAGCGCGGCACGGCTGTACTTGGGCGGTTTCTCGGGATGCAGGCGGTCGAGGTACTCGCGCATTTCCGGCCGGCTCTGGAAGCGCCAGCCGCTGGCCACGCAGACGAGCTCGACGCCGCGCTGGGCCCACTCGTTCTGCAGCTCGCCCAGCAGCGCCTTGATGGTGTCGGCGCCCAGTTCATCGTTGAACAGCACGCGCAGCTCGCGCACCTGCAGCGGCTGCTGGGTGCAGATCAAGGCGGTTTCGAGGACGCGCCGGGCATCCGCCGTATTCATGGTTTCGTGTGTGTGCGAGGGCGCGCTCGACGCGCTGCTGGGTCCGGGGCCTGTGGTTCATGGCTGCCGCCGGGGACATGGCGGCCGCGCGCGACAGGCGCGCCATGCGGGCGCCGCCGAAGCCGGCCCGGTGGATCCACTAGGGCCAGTCGGATTCATTGTAACGCAGCCCCCAGTCGGCCCAGGCCTGCCGCAGGTCCGGCGGCAGCGGCGCGTGGAAGCGCAGCGACACGCCACTGGCAGGATGGACGAAGGCCAGCCGCTCGGCATGCAGCGCCTGCCGCGCGAGGCCGGCCGCCGGGGCGCCGCCATAGAGCGCGTCGCCCACCAGCGGATGGCCGATGGATGCCGCATGGACGCGGATCTGGTGCGTGCGGCCGGTCTCCAGCGTGCAGCGCAGGGCGCAGCCACGTTCGTTGCCCGCCAGCAGCTCGAAGCCGGTGGCGGCGGGCTTGCCCGGATGACGCTGCAGGTCGACCACCGCCATGCGCAGGCGGTTGCGCGGATCACGCCCGATGGGAGCCTCCACCCGCCGCCGTGCCGGCCCCTGCCAGGGCCGGTGCGCCAGGGCCAGGTACTGGCGCGTCACCTCGCGCGCCGCGATCATCGCCACCAGCCGGTCCATGGTGGCGCGGGTGCGCGCCACCACCATCAGGCCGCTGGTGTCCTTGTCCAGCCGATGCACGATGCCGGCGCGCGGCAGCGTCCGCGCGCCGGGGTCGCGCGCCAGCAAGGCGTTGAGCAGCGTGCCGCTCCAGTTGCCCGGCGCCGGGTGCACCACCAGGCCGGCCGGCTTGTCCACCACCAGCAGCTCGGCGTCCTCGTGCACCACGTTCAGCGGGATGTCCTCGGGCTGGAAGGCCTGGCTCTGCGGCGTGGGATGCAGCTCGATGGTGCCGGATTCGCCGGCGCGCACCTTGTGGGCCGCCCGGGTGACCACGGCGCCTTGCAGGCGCACCGCGCCCGCCTCCAGCAATTGCTGCAGGTAGCTGCGCGAGAACTCCGGCACCAACGCGGCCAGGGCGCGGTCGATGCGCTGGCCATGCAGCGTGGCATCGACGGTGAAGGGCCGGATCTCGGCCTCGGCACCCGGCTCGTCGTGGAACTCCTCGGCCAGGGCTTGAAGGGGGTCGGTCGATATAATGGTTTCGCCCTTTTGAACAGTGAGACGCGCGTGCTGCCTCGAGTGAAATTATCGGTCGTCCCCCTGCTGCTCGCCTCGCTGCTTGGCGGCTGCGCCCTGCTCAAGAGCGACGAGGACCGGACCGCCGCGATGAGCCCGAACCGCATCTACTCGGAGGCCAAGGACGAACTCGCCGCCGGCTCCTACGACAAGGCGATCCCGCTGCTGGAGAAGCTCGAAGGCCGCGCCGCCGGCACGCCGCTGGCGCAGCAGGCCCAGCTCGATCGCGCCTACGCCTACTACAAGTCGAACGATCCGGCCCAGGCCCAGGCCACGCTCGATCGCTTCATCCGGCTGCACCCGGCGAGCCCCGCGCTGGACTATGCCCTCTACCTCAAGGGCATCACCAACTTCAACGACGACCTGGGCATGTTCTCCTTCATCTCGCGCCAGGACCTGTCCGAGCGCGACCAGAAGGCCGCCAAGGAGTCGTTCGAGGCCTTCCGCGAGCTGGTGACGCGCTTTCCCGACTCGCGCTACACGCCCGACGCGCGGGCGCGCATGACCTACATCGTCAACTCGCTGGCGCAGTACGAAGTGCACGTGGCGCGCTACTACTACTCGCGCGGCGCCTACGTGGCCGCCATCAACCGCGCCCAGGCGGCGCTGACCGACTACCGCGACGTGCCGGCGCTGGAAGAGGCGCTGTTCATCCTGATGCGCTCCTACGACGCGCTCGGCATGGTGCAGCTGCGCGACGACGCCCGCCGCGTGCTGGAGAAGAACTATCCGTCCAGCGCCTACCTCACCGGCAGCGGGCCGCGCAACAACGCGCGCGCGTGGTGGCGCCTCTGGTAGGCCTCTGGTAGGCCTCTGGTAGGCCTCTGGTAGCCTGCCGGGGTGTGCCCGCGCAGCGCGGGCCCCGGCGGCGTCATTGCGCGATTCGCTCGCGTTCGGCCAGCGCGGCCAATGCCTCCTCGAACGCCTCTTCGTCCGCGAGCCGGCGCATCGGCGGCAGTGCCGCCAGCAGGCGTCGGCCGTAGGCCATGCCGACCAGCCGGGTGTCGCACACCACCAGCAGCCCGCGGTCGGTCTCGCGCCGGATCAGGCGCCCTGCCCCCTGCTTCAGGGCCACCGCGGCCTCGGGCACGAAGTAGTCGTTGAAGGGGCTGCGCCCCTGCAGCTCCAGCCGCTGGCCGCGCGCCTCCACCAGCGGGTCGCCCGGCGGCGGGAACGGCAGCTTGTCGATCACGACCAGCTCCAGCGCATCGCCCGGCACGTCGACGCCTTCCCAGAACGACGCCGACGCGACCAGCACGCAGCCCGGGCGGCCGTCGCCGGCGCCCTCGCGGAAGCGCTCGATCAGGCGGCGCTTGGGCCACTGGCCCTGCACCAGGACCTCCAGCTCCATGCCGCCGGCGAAGCGTTCCTGCAATTGCTCGCCGATGGCGCGCAGCGCCCGCAGCGTCGTCGTCAGCACCATGGTGCGGCCGCCCAGGCGGCGCGCCGCGTGGGCGGCCAGGGCCGCCACCGCGCCGCTGTGGCCCGGGTCGTTGGGCCGCGGCATGCGCGGGGGTACGTACAGCGCCGCCTGCGCCGGGTAGTCGAACGGGCTGGCCACCCGCAGCACTTGCGCATCACCCAGGCCGCAGGGTTCGGTGAACCAGCGCAGGCGCGGATCGTCGCCCAGCGTGGCCGAGGTGAAGACCCAGGCACGGCGTGCCGCCGCCTCGTCGTCGCCACCGGTCTTGAGCAGCTTGCGCTGCACCGCCTCGGCGATGTCCAGCGGCGATTCGACCAGCCGCAGGTTGGTGCCGGCGTCGACCCAGCGCACGGCGCCCGCCGCGGGCTCGTCGGCGAAGGCCTGCACGCTGCGCGCCAGCGTGTCCGCGCGCTCCTGCAGGCGCACGAAGTCGGGCGCGATCTCGCTGACCGTTCCCAGTCCCTCGGCCGCCTGCAGCAAGGCGTTGGCGACGGCATCGAGCGCATCGCGCCAGCTGTCGGGGTGCACGCCTTCGGGCGCCTCGCCGGCCC
>JAEZKX010000374.1 GCA_023436025.1 Pseudomonadota bacterium
GCCGTGGAGTCCTCAAGCCCCGCCGAGTTCCGTCCGGATTTTCCCGAGGGTGGGACGGCCCCCGCGGTCGAGCGGTTCAGCGCACAATGCGCCGCGGCCGCCGAGGCCTTTTTCCTGACAACCCCCACAACGGAGCCCCCATGCGCAAACGCCTGCTCGCCTTGTCCCTTGCCGCCCTCGCCGCACTTGCCGGTTGCGCCTCGATGCCTGGCGGCGACCAACGCATGGGCTTCTTCGTCAGCAGCACCGGCAGCGGCCAGGGCGCCAACCTGGGCGGCTTGGCCGGCGCCGACGCCCTCTGCCAGCGCCTGGCCACGGCCGCGGGGCAGGGCGCGCGCACCTGGCGCGCCTACCTGAGCACCCCGCCCACGCTGCCCGGCGCCAACAATCCCGGCACGCCCGCCGTGCACGCGCGCGACCGCATCGGCAAGGGTCCCTGGTACAACGCCCGGGGCGTGCTGATCGCCCGCGACATCGAGCAGCTGCACAACGGCAACAACATCAACAAGGACACCGCGCTCGACGAACGCGGCAACGTGGTGCGCGGCCGCGGCGACACGCCCAACGAGCACGACATCCTGACCGGCACGCGCTCCGACGGCACGGCCTTCGCGCCGCAGACCGACACCACCTGCCGCGGCTGGACCTCCTCCGGCGAGGGTTCGGCCGTGGTCGGCCACCACGACCGCATCGGTCCCACCGGCGACCAGTGGGCCAAGTCCTGGAACTTCTCGCACCAGTCGGCCGGCTGCAGCCAGGAGGCCCTGATCCGCACCGGCGGTTCGGGCCGCCTCTACTGCTTCGCCGTCGACTGAAGCGGCTAAGATGGTGCGCGCCGTCGCGCTACATGCGTCGCGGCGCCCACCATGCAAGCACCACCCGACCTCGCTCCCTACATCGGCAAACTCATCCAGTTCCGGCGCGACTTGCATGCCCATCCCGAGCTGAAGTTCGAGGAAACCCGCACGGCGGAGCAGATCGCATCCTGGCTGCAGGCCCTGGGCCTGCCGATGCACCGCGGCCTGGGCGGCACCGGCATCGTGGCCACGCTGCGCGGCAACGGCCCCGATGCGGCCGACCCGCGCCGCGCCATCGGCCTGCGCGCCGACATGGACGCCCTGCCTGTGCAGGAGCTCAACACCTTCGCGCATGCCAGCGCCACGCCGGGGCGCATGCATGCCTGCGGCCATGACGGCCACACCGCCATGCTGCTGGGCGGCGCCACCCTGCTGGCCAAGCGGCCGGACTTCAACGGAACGGTGCACTTCATCTTCCAGCCGGGCGAGGAAGGCGGTGCCGGTGCGCGCCGCATGATGGACGACGGCCTGTTCGAGCGCTTCCCCATGCAGGCCGTTTTCGCCCTGCACAACTGGCCGGCACTGCCCGCAGGGCAGATGGGCGTGCGCGTCGGCCCCATCATGGCTTCTGCCAACCGCTTCGAGATCCGCGTCCGCGGCAAGGGCGGCCATGCGGCGCAGCCGCACACCACGGTCGATCCCATCCCGGTGGCCTGCGCCATCGTCGGCCAGCTGCAGACGCTGGTGTCGCGCGGGCTCGATCCGCTGGATTCGGCCGTGCTGACCATCGGCAAGATCGAATCGGGCACGGTGGAGAACATCATTCCCGACCAGGCGTCGATCTACGGTACCTGCCGCACCTTGGGCGAGGCCACGCAGCGGCAGCTGGTTGAAGGCATCGAGCGCATCGCCTCCCACGTGGCGCAGGCGCATCGGGCGAGCGCGGAGCTGATCGTCAAGCCCGGCTATCCCACCACCACCAACACGCCCGACGAGGCGCGCTTCATGGGGCGGGTGATGGCGGACACGGTCGGTGCGGCCCATGCCCACCTCGACGTGCTGCCGGCCATGACGGCCGAGGACTTCGGCTTCATGCTGGAACAGGTGCCAGGCGCCTACGGCTTCATCGGCAACGGCGCCGATGGCCGCCCCGGCGTGAACCTGCACAACGCGGCCTACGACTTCAACGACGACAACCTGGCGCTGGGCGCCGGATTCTGGGACCGGCTCGCGCGCCAGTGGTTCGCCGAGCGCGGTTGAGCGGCGTTCGCTTCATCGGCGCCCCCGGCGCCGCCGTATGCTTCGGGCGCATCGGGCGCATCGGGCGCTTCGGGTGCATCCCGCCCGCGTGGCCCGTCAAGAAGATGGCGTGAGCCCCGGGCGCAGCGCCAGCGCTGCGCCGGTGCCGCGGCAGGGCCGGTAGGGGTCCAGGTCGGGCTGGTAGGCGTCGGTGCGCACGCCCACCAGGCCGAGCACGGCATGGAAGTAGTTGTCGTGCGAGACCCGCTGGTCGCGCAGCCCGCGCAGGCAGCTGGTCGACAAGGCGGCGCCACGCAGATAGCCCGGGGAGAACCACGCGATCCACGGCACGTGCTTCTGCACGTCGGGCGCCAGCGCATAGGGCATGCCGTGCAGGTAGAGGTTGTTCTCGCCCAGTGATTCGCCATGGTCCGCCACGTACAGCAGGGCGGTGTCGGCGTCGTTGCGTGTGCGCAGCCAGTCGATCGCGCGTCCCAGCACGTGGTCGGTGTAGGCAATGGAGTTGTCGTAGGCGTTGCGCACCTCGGCACGGCTGCAGTCCTGCAGGTTGGCGCGACGGCACTCCGGCAGGAAGCGCTTGTGCACGTCCGGGGAACGCAGGTGGTAGGCCGGGCCGTGGCTGCCCATGGGATGGAGCACGACGACCATGGCCGGCGCCGCGTGGGCGGGGTCGAGCTGCTCGATGCGGGCGTCGAGGCCCTTGAGCAGGGCCTCGTCGGGGCAGGCGGTGCCGCAATCTCCGCGCCTTTCGGCGGTCAGGTCCACGCTGGCCACGCGCGCGCACACGCCCTTGCAGCCGGACTGGTTGTCGATCCACAGCACCGGCACGCCGGCATGGCGCAGCACGTCGAGCAGGCCCTCGCGCTGGTCCGCGTCCGCCTGCCGGGTGCGCGGCAGCCCGGAGAACATGCAGGGTAGGGAGACGGCCGTGCTGGTGCCGCAGGACCAGGCGTCACGCAGGCTCCAGGCGCCGTGCCGCTGCAGCGCCGGGGTGGTCGGCCGCTCGTAGCCGTTGATGCCGAAGTTGCCGCTGCGCGCGGTTTCTCCGACCACCAGCAGCACGATGCGGCGGCGCCCGCCGGCGGTCGCACGGGTGGGCAGGTGGGCGTCTTCGCCGACCCGCACCAGGACCGCGGGCGTGCCCGGCACGGTCGCCGCGGCCACACGCGCCGCCGAATAGACCGTGGACAGCGGGTTCACCAGGTAGCGCAGCTCCTTGTGGTTGCGCATCAGCGAGGCCAGCGCAGGGAAGCACAGGAGCGAGGCCACCAGGACGAGGGCGAGGGCGCCGGCCACCACCGTGCCGCTGCGCGCCGCCTGCCGCCAGGCGCCGCCGTGGTCCAGGGGCTGCCGCCAAAGCAGGACCACCGGCGGCCCGGCGAGCAGCGCGAACGCCAGGGCCATCTTCCCGCTGGCGAGCGCGCCCGCTTCGTGCAGGTCGGTCTGGACTGCATTGGTGACCATGCCGGGATCGATGACGATGCCGTAGGCGAGCATGAAGTACGCAGCCGCCGCCGACACCAGTAGCAGCACGGTCGCCGCGGGCTTGAGCGTGGCGCGCCAGGCGAACAGGCCCAGCAGCAGGGCGATGGCGGCGGCCACGATGGTGAACAGGGCCACCCCGAAGGCGAGGCCGCCGAAGCCGGCGAAGACCTCCAGCGTGGCAAGCCGCCGCCACAGGGCAAGGTTGCCGATGCCGGCCATCCACAGCGACACCCCCAGGATGACCCGGGCGGGGGAAACGTGCTTGCGGCTCACGCCGCCACCTCGGCGCGGCAGCGGGTGCGAAACAGCGGATCCAGCAGCCAGCCGGCCATCCAGCAGATCCAGGCGGTCCAGAGCGTGTGGCTCATGAAGTGCGCGCCGCGCAGCTGCTGCGCGATGCCCAGCGCCAGGCCGGCGCAGAGAGCCATCGCCAGCCAGGCGTTCGCCAGGGCCGGCGCCGTGTCGTGCCAGGCGAACCAGCCGCCGGCGAAGGCGAATCCGGTGGACGCATGGCCAGCCGGGAAGCAGCGGCCCGGCCCGCCGTCGGCGGCGAACCACTGCCAATGCGGGACGTGGCGGGCCACGCCGCCGAACGCCGCCAGGTCCCAGGGGCAACTGGTGCTGCTGGAGGTTTTCAGCAGCGCCACCAGGGCCGAGGCGAACAGCGGCACTGCCGCCAGTTGCACCCGGCGACGCCACGGCAGCCGGCGCCAGGGGCCCAGCGGCCATGCGGCCAGCACGCAAAGGACCAGGGCGAGCAGCCACGCGAGGTGGCGCGCGCCGTCGTGCAGCACGCCAGCCGCCAGCCAGTGCGTGCGCAGGGAGAAGCCGTGGCTGTCGCCGGCCAGGCGCGCCAGGGGCAGGTCGGCGCCGGACAGGTCCCAGGCGAGTACGGCGGCCAGGGCCGCGGCGGACCAGGCGGCGCGGCGAAGGTGGGAAGCTTGCATGCCCGGCAGGGTCGCGGCGCCGGCTTAAGGCCGCCTTAAGGACCCGGCGCACAATGCCAGGCATGCGGGTACTGGCGGTCGAAGACGACGAGGGCATCGCGAACGGCTTGCGCCTGGCGCTGCGGGCCGAGGGCTGGACCGTCGATGTCGCCGACACCATCGCCGGCGCCTGGGCCGCGCTGAAGACCGAGCCCTTCGCGCTGGTGCTGCTGGACCTGGGCCTGCGCGATGGCGATGGCCAGGAGCTGCTGCGCCGCCTGCGCGCGTCCGCGCCCGGCGCGTTGCCCGACCCGGCGACGCCGGTGCTGATCATGACGGCACGCGACCAGGTCGCATCGCGCATCGCCGGCCTCGACCTGGGCGCCGACGACTACGTGGTCAAGCCCTTCGACCCGGCCGAACTGGCGGCGCGGATGCGCGCACTGCGCCGACGCGCCGCCGGCCGCGCGCACGCCGTCCTGGCCTGGGGCGAGCTCGAGGTCGATCCCGCCGCCCGCACCGTGAAGCGCCGCGGCCGGCTGGTGGACGTGTCTGCGCGCGAGTTCGGCGTGCTGCTCACGCTGCTAGAAGCGCGCCCGCGCGTTCTGACGCGCAGCCAGATCGAGACCAGCCTCTATTCGTGGGGCGCGGCGCTGGAGAGCAACGCCATCGAGGTGCACGTGCACCACCTGCGCCGCAAGCTCGGCGAAGGCGTCATCCGCACCATGCGCGGCGTGGGCTATTTCGTGCCGGCGGATCCGGGCGAATGAGCGGCGCGCCCTCGCTGTTTCGACACCTGCTGGCGTGGACGCTGGGCGCGCTCGCCCTGGTGCTGGCCACCTACATCGTGGTGGGCTACCGCACCGGCCTGCACGAAGCCGACGAACTGACTGACGGCCACCTGGCCAGCGTGGCGGCGTTGCTGCTGTCGCAGCGTTCGGTGCAATTCAAGCCGGCGCCTGGCGCGGCGGAGATCGGCGGCCTGCCCGAGCTGAAGGCGCACGACTACCAGCAGTCGCTAAGCATCGTCGTGTGGGACCACGACGGGCAGGTGCTGGCCCGCAGCGGCAGCGCGCCGCTGCCGGCTTTCGACCCGGACGAGGGCTTCCAGACGGCGCAGCTCGGCAACCCGCCGCAGCGCTGGCGCGTGTTCAGCCGCTGGGACGCGCCCGACCACGGGCGCAAGGTGATGGTCATGCTGAGCATGGCCGAACGCGATGAACTGGCCGAGGACATCGCCGGCCTGGTCGCCGAACCCGGCCTGTGGCTGCTGCCGGTGGTGGCGCTGGTGCTGACGCTGGCCATCCGCCGCGGGCTGCGGCCGCTGCGCGACTTCCGGCGCGATGTCGACGCCCTCGACATCCAGCGCGATACCGCGATCCGCACGCCGCGCCACCGCGAGCTGCGGGCGGTGGCGGCCGCCATCGACCACCTGATCGCCCGCTACAACGAGGCCCTGGCGCGCGAACGCGAGCTGGCCAGCGAGGTGGCGCACGAGCTGCGCACCCCGCTGGCCTCGCTG
>JAEZKX010000193.1 GCA_023436025.1 Pseudomonadota bacterium
CGGCGCGGTAGCGGGCCGCCCCGCGCCTCAGTTGCGCAGGAACAGCTGGTAGACCGGGTTGGACGTTTCCTCGACATAGGGGTAACCCAGGGTGTCGAGGAACTGCTGGAACGCCTGGTCGTCGCCCTGGGGCACCTGCAGCCCCACCAGGATGCGGCCGTAGTCGGCCCCCTGGTTGCGGTAGTGGAACAGCGAGATGTTCCAGGTCGGCCGCATGTGCGAGAGGAACTTCATCAGCGCGCCCGGCCGCTCCGGGAACTCGAAGCGCAGCAGGCGCTCGTCCTTCGCCAGCGCGGAGTGGCCGCCGACCATGTGGCGCACGTGCTCCTTGGCCAGTTCGTCGTGCGTGAGGTCCAGCGCCTGGAAGCCGTGCCGGTTGAAGCTGGCGGTGATCTTCGCCGACTCGCCCTTGTTGTGGGTGGTGAGGCCGACGAACACGTGGGCCCGCTCGGCGTCGCTGATGCGGTAGTTGAAGGCCGTGACGTTGCGCGGCCCGCCCGGCAGCGCGCCCACCAGCTCGCAGAAGCGGCGGAAGCTGCCGCGTTCCTCGGGGATGGTGACGGCGAACAGGGCCTCGCGCTCCTCGCCCACCTCGGCGCGCTCGGCGACGAAGCGCAGGCGGTCGAAGTTCATGTTGGCGCCGCACAGGATGGCCACGTAGGTCTCGCCGCGCGTCTTCTTCTCGGCCACGTACTGCTTGATCGCCGCCACCGCCAGCGCGCCGGCGGGTTCGACGATGCTGCGGGTGTCGACGAACACGTCCTTGATGCCCGCGCACACGGCGTCCGTGTCCACCAGGACGAACTCGTCGACCAGCTCGCGCGCCAGGCGGAAGGTCTCCTCGCCCACCAGCTTGACGGCGGTGCCGTCGGAGAACAGGCCGACGTCGCCGAGCGCCACGCGCTCGTTGGCCCGCACCGAGCGGGCCATGGCGTCGGAGTCGCTCATCTGCACGCCGATCACCTTGACCTCGGGGCGCACCGCCTTGATGTAGCTGGCCACGCCCGAGACCAGGCCGCCGCCGCCGATCGCCACGAATACCGCGTCCAGGGGTCCCTGGTGCTGGCGCAGGATCTCCATGGCGATGGTGCCCTGGCCGGCGATCACGTCCGGGTCGTCGAAGGGGTGGACGAAGGTGAGCTGCTGCTGTTCGCACAGCGCGGCAGCGTGCTCGTAGGCGTCGGAGTAGCTGTCGCCATGCAGCACCACCTCGCCGCCCAGGGACCGGACCGCGTCGATCTTGACCTGCGGCGTGGTGGTCGGCATGACGATCACGGCGCGGCCGCCGAGCTTGTGCGCCGACATCGCCACACCCTGGGCGTGGTTGCCGGCCGAAGCGCAGATGACGCCGCGCTTGAGCTGCTCCGGCGTCAGGTGGGCCATCTTGTTGTAGGCGCCGCGCAGCTTGAAGCTGAAGACGGCCTGCTGGTCCTCGCGCTTGAGCAGCACCTTGTTGTGCAGGCGGCGGCTCAGGTTGCGGGCGGGCTCCAGCGGCGACTCCACCGCCACGTCGTAGACGCGGGCGGTCAGGATCTTCTTGAGGTAGTCCTCCGGCTGCAGCTGCTTTTTCATGGGTGGGAATCCTAAGAGTGCACCGGCGCGCTGGCGCGGGCCAAGAAAAAAGCCCCCGGACCTTGCGATCCGGAGGCTAAATCCACCAAAGGAGGAGGTGGAGGAGACAACCAGTGCACCGGCGGCGGGCGAAAGCGCCTGGGGCCGGTGGTGCTTAGCGGAATCGCTATGCTGTGAGGTGAGTATAGCCCGCAATTTGTTGCGTCGCACAACGGGTGTGCGGCCGGCGCAACAGGATCAGCGGAATTTGTTGGCAATCAGGCAGTTGATGGAGGAACCCGCGCATGGAATGCACGGTGACGTGGACGGGAGCGAGCGGTACGCGCTCGGGGATGGGCTTCGTGGCGGAGACGGGCAGCGGCCACGTCCTGGCGATGGATGGGGCTCCCGATGAGGCGAAACCCGAGAACGGCGGGCGCAACCTGGCGCCGCGGCCCATGGAGACGGTGCTGGCGGGTACCGGCGGCTGCGCGGCCTACGACGTGGTGCTGATCCTCAAGCGCGGCCGCCATGACGTGCGCGGCTGCTCGGTCAGGCTCAGTGCCGAGCGGGCCGGCACCGATCCCAAGGTGTTCACCAAGATCCACATGCACTTCACGGTGCGCGGCCGCGGCCTGCCGGCTGCCGCGGTGGAGCGGGCCATCGCGCTCAGCCACGAGAAGTACTGCTCGGCCAGCGCCATGCTGTCGAAGACGGCGGAGATGAGCACCAGCTTCGAGCTGGTGGACGACTGAGGCCGACGCTGCTTGGGTCGGCGGTGCCGCCGCAAGGCAGCGCGCCTTTGCGTCGCGCGACGTGACGCCCCAAGCGCTTGCGCAGGGCCTCCGGCAGCGCACAGGCAGCGCACCGGCGCGCGCCAGAAAGCGGGTGGGGCCGGCGATCTGCTGAATTGCCAGCGGCAACCGACGGGCCATGCCCGGTGCGGCAGCCTCAGACGTAATGCGCCGTGGTGGTCATCACCTTGGCCGCCGCGCGCATCGCCATCTTCACCGGTACGGGCAGCTCCACGGCGCCGGCCTCCTGGGCCGCGCGGCCGTGGGCCGCTTCGTCTTCCTTCATCTGCGCCACGATGGCGCGCGAAGCGTGGTCGCCTTCGGGCAGCCGCGTGAGGTGGCTTTGCAGGTGGGCTTCTACCTGCCGTTCGGTCTCGACCACGAAGCCCAGGCTCACCGGGTCGCCCAGCCGTCCGGCCACCAGGCCCAGGCCGAAGGCGCCGGCATACCAGAGCGGGTTGAGCAGGGAGGGCCGTGCGCCCAGTTCATCCAGGCGCGCCTGCGTCCAGGCCAGGTGGTCTGTCTCCTCGCGGGCGGCGCGCTCCAGCTCGCGCCGCAGCGCGGGGTTGCGCGTGGCCATGGCCTGTGCCGTGTACAGCGCCTGGGCGCAGATTTCGCCCACGTGGTTGACACGCATGAGCGCGCCCGCATGGGCTTTCTCGTGTGCGCCCAGGTGGGTGTCGTCGGCCGGTACGACCGGGCAGGGCCGCGTGGCGCGTGGCGCGGCGAAAAGAGTGCGCAAGGCCGAGTCGACGGCTCCGATCAGGCGATCCATGGGCAAAGTGTAGTGACCAGCGCCGGCGTTGCGTCGGCGCCGCTAGGGAAGGGCGACGGGTTTTGCCATACGAAACACGCGGGCTACATGAGGCCTATTTGTTGCGCCTCTTCCACTCATCAATATGCATCTTGTTGTCCGTCCACAACGAATCGGTCGCGCTGGGGTGAAATGCTTTGCGCCGGAATTTCTGCTCTGGTGGAATAGCGGACAACTTCCCAAAAGGAGGTTGGCCCGGGGATCCGGTGGGAAAGCGAACGTGCCTGCATTCGCTCCCCATACGTACCGGAGCCCTATGTTTAACCTTGGAGAAACTTGCATGAAAAAGTCCCTGATTGCGCTGGCCGTGATGGCTGCCGCTGGCGCGGCTTCCGCCCAGTCGTCGGTCACGCTGTTCGGTATCGTCGACGCGACCCTGGCCTGGGGCAAAGGCACCGTCGCCGACCGCACCCAACTGACCAACTCCGGCTACAACAGCTCGCGTCTGGGCTTCCGTGGCACGGAAGACCTCGGCGGTGGCATGTCCGCTTCGTTCTGGCTGGAAGCTGGCCTGAACAACGACAACGGCTCGGGCCAGGCAACCAACCTGAACAACCAAGGCGCTGGTGCCAGCACCGGCAACGGCCTGACCTTCAACCGCCGCTCCACCGTGAGCCTGGCCGGCAACTGGGGTGAAGTCCGCCTGGGCCGCGACTACGTGCCGCAGTTCTGGAACCTGACCGTGTTCGATCCGTTCGGCACGAACGGCGTCGGCACCAACGTCATGCTGAGCGGCATCATCACCGCCCCGACGAACGTCCGCGCCTCCAACAGCATCGGCTACTTCCTGCCGAGCAACCTGGGCGGCTTCTACGGCCAGGCCCAGTACTACCTGGGTGAGAACCTGGACAACACCGCGACCGACGACGACGGCAACGGCTACGGCATCCGTGTCGGCTACGCTTCCGGCCCGTTCAACGTCGCGATCTCCTACGGCCGCACCGAGTTCGCCGCTGGCGACACCCGCCAGTCCAACATCGGCGGTCAGTGGGACTTCGGCATGGCCAAGCTGATGGCTCAGTACAGCCGTGACCGTGCTGGCGACACCGACGCCCGCGGCTGGCTGATCGGCGGCCTGGTCCCGGTCGGCGCCGGCGAAATCCGCCTGTCCTACTCGCAGTACAAGATCGACGCTGGTGACGATCCGCGCGCTCGCAAGATCGCTGTCGGCTACGTGCACAACCTGTCGAAGCGCACCGCCCTGTACACCACCTACGCCCACGTGCGTAACAACGGTGGCGCGGCTCTGTCGCTGAACGGCTCGGTGACCGGCGTGAACGACAAGTCCAGCGGCCTGGACATCGGCATCCGCCACAGCTTCTAATTTTCGACCTGGCCGCAAGGCCAGCGCAGAAAAAAGAAACTTGAAAGCCGCCCCTCGGGGCGGCTTTTTTACGCCTTCTTCTCTCATGAAACTGCTTGCAGGCCTGCCGGCCGCCCTGCTGCTTGCCGGGTGCGCCGCCTTGCCGCCCGCTCCGGCCGTCGACGGCCCGGTCGATGCCGTCGGCCGCTCACCCTGGGCCCGCCAATCCGCAGGCGCCACCGAAGGCGCCTGGATCCACCAGGCCTTCCCCGGCAAGAAGCCGACTTCCTTCCGCTACGTGCGCGTCGACGACCGCGATGCCATCGCGGTGCATGCGCACGCCTCCGCCAGCATGCTGCGCAACGACCTGCGCCTGGAGCCGCAGGACCTGGGCAGTCTGCGCTTCTCGTGGAAGGTTCCCGCGCTGCTCGAAGGTGCAGACCTCGCCTCGCGCGACCGGGACGACGCCGCCGTGCGGCTGGTCCTGGTGTTCGAGGGGGACCGCTCCCGCTTCTCGGCGCGCGACGCCGCCCTGTCCGAACTGGTGCGCGCGCTCACCGGCGAGGAGCTTCCGTATGCCACGCTGATGTACGTCTGGTGCAACCAGCGCGCGCCGGGCACCGTCATCCGCAGCCCGCGCACCGAACGCATCCGCAAGCTGGTGGTGGAGTCGGGCCCCGGCCGGCTCGATCGCTGGCTGGACTACGAGCGCGACATCCGCGCCGACTACCAGAAGGTGTTCGGCGAAGCGCCCGGCGCCCTGGTGGGCGTGGGCCTGATGACCGACAGTGACAACACCCGTGCGCAGGCGCGTGCCTGGTACGGGCCGGTGACGCTGCAAGGCGTGCCGCCGGCGCTGCGCTGAGGCTGTCGCAAGCCTGTCGACACGGCCGTCGCACAGGCTCCGCGCCTCCCGGGAAACCCCTTTTGACGCCCCTGGCACGGCTGCTGCATATTGGGCGCTCTTCAAATAACCCCGAGGGTCCCGATGAAACTCCGCATCGCACTGGTTGCGGCCGCCACGGCCGCCGTGCTCGCCGCGCCGGCCGTGCAGGCCAAGCCGTTCAAGTGGTCCAGCGCCAGCGACATCCCGACGCTGGACATCCACTCGCAGAACAACGCACTGGGCAACGGGGTGCATGCCGCGATCTACGATTCGCTGGTCTACTACAACAGCCAGACCTTCAAGCCGGAGCCGCAGTTGGCCACCAGCTGGACGATGGTGTCGCCCACGCAGGTGCGCTTCAACCTGCGCCAGGGGGTGAAGTTCAGCGACGGCTCGCCCCTGACCGCGGACGACGTCGTCTACTCGATCACCCGCGCCATGGCCAAGACCTCCAACTACCAGGTCTACACGCAGGGCATCCAGCGCGTGGTGAAGGTCAACGACAGCACGGTGGACTTCATCATGTCGGGCCCCAACCCGGTGCTCCTGAACCAGCTGACCGAGCTGCGCATCATGAGCAAGGCCTGGGCGGAGAAGAACCGCTCGGTGGAGCCCAAGGACATCCGCACCAAGGACGAGACCTTCGCGCACCGCAATGCGATGGGCACCGGCCAGTACATGGTCAAGGAATGGCAGCCCGACCAGCGGCTGGTGCTGGTGAAGAACCCCAACTACTGGGGCAAGAACGACAGCAATGTCACCGAAATCATCTACACCCCGATCAAGTCGGAAGCCACCCGCGTGGCCGCCCTCCTGTCGGGCGAAGTTGACTTCGTCCTCGACCCGAGCCCGCAGGACCTGGCCCGCATGCGCGCCAATCCGAACCTGAAGGTGATCGACGGTGTCGAGAACCGCACCATCTTCTTCGGCATGGACCAGCACCGCGACGAGCTGCCCGGCTCGAACGTGAAGGGCAAGAACCCGCTGAAGGATGTCAAGGTGCGGCGCGCGCTGTACCAGGCGATCGACAGCGACGCCCTGCACCGCGTCACCATGCGCGGCCTGAGCCAGCCCACCGGCACCCTGGTGGCGCCGCAGGTGGCCGGCTGGACCGCCGACGTGCACAAGCGCCTGCCCTACGACACCGAGGCGGCCAAGAAGCTGCTGGCCGAAGCCGGCTATCCGCAGGGCTTCGAGGTCGACTTCGCCTGCCCCAACAACCGCTACATCAACGACGAGGAAATCTGCCAGGCGGTCACGGCCATGTGGTCGCGCATCGGCGTGCGCGCCAAGCTGCGCACCCTGCCGCTGGTGACCTACTTCCCGATGATCCAGCGCTACGAAGCCAGCATCTACATGCTGGGCTGGGGCGTGCCGACCTTCGACGCGCTGTACTCGCTGCAGTCGCTGACGCGCTCGGTCGGCCCGGGCGGCGACGGCAACTACAACGTCGGCCGCTACAGCAACCAGCGCATGGACTACATCGTCGACCGCATCAAGACGGAAACCGACCTGCCGGTGCGCAACCGCTTCCTGACCGAAGGCCTGCAGCTGAGCAACGACACCGTGTCGCACATCCCCTTGCACAACCAGATCATCCCGTGGGCGATGAAGAAGAACATCGAGGTGATCCACCGCGCCGACAACCGCCTGGACTGGCGCGCCATCAAGGTGAACTGACGCTGCATCCGGGGTCGCGCCGGCAGGCTGGCCCAGCCGGCCGCGCGGCACCCGCCGGAGGTTCCGCGGGTGGCGGCCCATGGCCGCACGCCCGCCGTGCGCGGCACCGTTACTTCAAGCCTCAAGGAAATCCCCGGGTTCGGCACGCAGCTTGCTCTGCTAGCATCGACCGCCTCTCCGCGCTACATCGAATGTTTGCCTTCATCCTGCGTCGCGTGATCCAGGCCATCGTGGTGATGGTGGCCGTCGCCTATATCGCCTTCCTGCTGTTCCAGTACGTGGGCGACCCGGTGGTGTTCCTGCTCGGGCAGGACGCGACGCCGGAGCAGATCCGCGAACTGCGCGCGGACCTCGGCCTCGACAAGCCCTTCTTCGTGCAGTTCTGGCATTTCCTGGTCAACGCGGTGCAAGGCGAGTTCGGCCTGAGCCTGCGCCAGGGCGCCAAGGTCTCGCGCCTGATCGCCGAGCGTTTCCCCGCCACGCTCGAACTCGCGCTGGTCGCCGCCGGGCTGGCGCTGCTGATCGGCATTCCCATGGGCGTGTACGCGGCGCTGCGCCGCGGCACCTTCATGAGCCAGGTGTTCATGACGATCTCGCTGCTGGGCGTGTCGCTGCCCACCTTCCTGATCGGCATCCTGCTGATCCTCGTGTTCGCCGTCACGCTCGGCTGGTTCCCCAGCTTCGGGCGGGGCGAGACGGTGCAGATCGGCTGGTGGACCACCGGGCTGCTCAAGGCCAAGGGCTGGCACCACATCGTGCTGCCGGCGCTCACGCTGGCCATCTTCCAGCTCACGCTGATCATGCGCCTGGTGCGCGCCGAGATGCTGGAGGTGCTGCGCACCGACTACATCAAGTTCGCGCGCGCGCGCGGCCTGTCCAACCGCGCCATCCACTTCGGCCACGCGCTCAAGAACACGCTGGTGCCGGTGATGACCATCACCGGCCTGCAGCTGGGCGGCCTGATCGCCTTCGCCATCATCACCGAAACCGTCTTCCAGTGGCCCGGCATGGGGCTGCTGTTCATCCAGGCCGTGACCTTCGCCGACATCCCGGTGATGGCGGCCTACCTGTGCCTCATCGCCCTGATCTTCGTGGTGATCAACCTGATCGTCGACCTGTTGTACTTCGCCGTCGATCCGCGCCTGCGCGTGGCGACCGCCGGAGGCCACTGATGCTGGCCCCCGTCACCGGCAACCGCGCGCTGGGCCATGGCCGCGCCTTCTCGCACATCGCGCAGTTCCACCCGGAGCTCACCGCCTTCCGCCGCGACCTGCATGCCCATCCCGAGCTGGGCTACGAGGAGGTCTACACCGCCGCGCGCATCCAGGAAGCCCTCAAGCTCTGCGGCGTGGACGAGATCCACACCGGCATCGGCAAGACCGGCGTGGTCGGCGTGATCCGCGGCAAGTCCAGCAGCTCCGGCCGCATGATCGGCCTGCGCGCCGACATGGACGCGCTCACCATGACCGAGGCCAACGAGTTCCCGTGGCGCTCGCAGAAGAGCGGCATGATGCACGGCTGCGGCCACGACGGCCACGTCGCCATGCTGGTGGGCGCGGCCCGCTACCTGTCGGAGACCCGCAACTTCGACGGCACCGCGGTGCTGGTGTTCCAGCCCGGCGAAGAGGGCTTCGCCGGCGCCAAGGCCATGATCGAGGACGGCCTGTTCCAGCGCTGGCCGGTCGACGCCATCTACGCCATGCACAACTGGCCGGGACTCAAGCCCGGCTGCTTCGGCATCCGCCACCAGGCCATGATGGCCTCGGCCGACCGCGTCACCATCGAGATCACCGGCAAGGGCGGCCACGGCGCACACCCCTACCTGGCGGTCGACCCGGTCCTGGTGGCTGCGCACATCATCACCGCGGTTCAGACCATCGTCTCGCGCAACGTGCGCGCGATCGACGGCGCCGTCATCAGCCTGTGCGCCATGACCGCCGGCGACGTCCACGCGATGAGCGTCATTCCCGGCAAGGCCTGCCTGGTGGGCACGGTGCGCACCTTCCGCCCCGAGGTGCAGGACATGGTCGAGCGCCGCCTCAACGAGTTGTGCAGCGCGGTGGCGCTGGGCTTCGGCGCCACGGCCAAGGTGCACTACGAGCGCATCTACCCGGCCACGATCAATTCCCCGCGCGAGACCGAATTCGCGGCCGACGTCGCCGAGTCGCTGGTCGGCGCCGAGAACGTGGTGCGCGACATGGAACCGAGCATGGGCGCGGAGGACTTCTCGTTCATGCTGCAGGTGAAGCCGGGCGCCTACATGCGCATCGGCCAGGGCGGCGAGGGCAGCTGCATGCTGCACATGACCCGCTACGACTTCAACGACGACATCCTTCCCCTGGGCGCGGCGCTGCATGCCAGCCTGGTGGAGCAGTCCATGCCGGCGACGGCCTGAGTCCTTTCCTACCGCGTCACTTCCAAGAAGGAGTCCCGACCATGCAATTCAAGACCCACCTCCTGGCCGCGGCCGCGCTGGCCGTGGCCGCCGCGGGCGCGCAGGCGCAGACCGTTCGCATCGCCAACCAGGGCGACTCGCTGTCGATGGATCCGCATTCGCTCAACGAATCGCTGCAGCTGTCGGTGACCAACAACATCTACGAGCCGCTGGTGGGACGCAACAAGGACCTGTCGCTGGCGCCGGCGCTGGCCACCTCGTGGAAGCAGGTGTCGCCCACGGTGTGGCGCTTCGAGCTGCGCAAGGGCGTGCAGTTCCACGACGGCACGCCGTTCACCGCCGACGACGTGCTGTTCTCGCTGGCGCGTGTGGCCGGCGAGGGCTCCGACCTCAAGAGCAACGTCAACGACATCAAGGAAGTGCGCAAGGTCGACTCGCACACCGTCGACATCGAGACCAAGCTGGCCTTCCCCATCCTGGCCGACCAGCTCTCCACCACCTTCATCATGAGCAAGAAGTGGTGCGAGGAGAACCAGGCCACCCGCCCCGTGGACCGCCGCAAGGGCATCGAGAACGCCGCCTCCTTCCGCGCCAACGGCACCGGCCCGTTCCGCCTGCGCGAGCGCCAGCCCAACGTGCGCAGCACCTTCGTGCGCAACGGCAACTACTGGGGCAAGATCGAAGGCAACGTGCAGGAGGTGGTCTTCACGCCCATCGCCAACGACGCCACCCGCGTCGCCGCGCTGCTGTCCGGCGAGGTCGACGTGATGGAGCCGGTGCCGGTGCAGGACATCGACCGCATCAACGCCTCGCCCAACACCAAGGTGCTGGTCGGCCCCGAGCTGCGCACCATCTTCCTGGGCATGGACCAGTCTCGCAACGAATTGCTGTACTCCAACGTGAAGGGCAAGAACCCCTTCAAGGACAAGCGCGTGCGCCAGGCCTTCTACCAGGCCATCGACATCGACGGCATCCACAAGACGGTGATGCGCGGCGCTTCCAAGCCGACCGCCCTGATGGTCGGCCCGGGCATCAGCGGCTTCGACGCCAGCCAGAACAAGCGCCTGCCCTACGACCCCGAGGGCGCCAGGAAGCTGCTGGCCGACGCCGGCTACCCCAATGGCTTCGAGGTCACGATGAACTGCCCCAACGACCGCTACGTCAACGACGCGCGGGTCTGCCAGGCGGTGGCCGCCAACCTGGCGCGCATCGGCGTCAAGATCAACCTGGCCGCCGAGACCAAGGGCACCTACTTCCCCAAGATCCTGCGCCGCGACACCAGCTTCTACATGCTGGGCTGGACGCCCACCACCTACGACTCGCACAACGCGCTGAACGCCCTCATGGCCTGCCCCGACGACAAGGGCACCGGCCAGTTCAACCTGGGCAGCTACTGCAACCAGAAGCTCGACCAGCTCACGCGCCAGATCCAGTCCGAGACCGACAAGGGCAAGCGCTCCGCGATGATCAAGGAAGCCTTCGACATCCATTCGGCCGACGTCGGCCACCTGCCGCTGCATCAGCAGGCGCTGGCCTGGGGCGTGTCGAAGAAGGTCGACCTGGTCCAGCTGGCCGACAACTTCATGCACTTCAAGTGGATCACCGTCAAGAAGTGAACTGACGGTGCGGCGCGGGTCCCATCCCGCGCCGCCTGACGCCCTTCTCCCATGAAACAAGCTCTCCTGCGCTGGTTCGACGGCGACGTCGGCTACAGCTTCCGCACGTCCCCGATGGCCATGGTCGCCGCGTTCATCGCGGTGGTGTGCATCTTCTGCGCCGTGTTCGCCGACGTCGTCGCGCCCCACAAGCCCTTCGACCTGACCACGCTGGAACTGAGCCACGCCCGGCTGGAGCCGTCGTTCAAGGCCCACGAGCTGGCCGGCGGCGAGGCGCCGCGCCGCTACCTGCTGGGCACCGACGACCAGGGCCGCGACATCCTGTCGACCCTGATGTATGGCGCGCGCGTGTCGCTGGTGGTGGGCGTGGTCTCGGTGCTGCTGTCGCTGGTGATCGGCGTCGGCCTGGGCCTGCTCGCGGGCTTCCGCGGCGGCTGGATCGACGGCTTCCTCATGCGCCTGTGCGACGTCATGCTCAGCTTCCCGCCCATCCTGGTGGCGCTGCTGATCGCCGGCGTCGGCCGCGCGATGTTCCCCAACGCGCACGAGACCGTGGCCTTCGGCGTGCTGATCCTGGCGATCACGCTGACCGGCTGGGTGCAGTACGCGCGGACGGTGCGCGGCTCCACCATGGTGGAGCGCAACAAGGAATACGTGCAGGCGGCGCGCGTCACCGGCGTTGCGCCCCTGCGCATCATGTTCCGCCACGTGCTGCCCAATGTCACCGGTCCGGTGCTGGTGCTGGCCACCATCCACGTGGCCACCGCCATCATCACCGAGGCCACGCTGTCCTTCCTCGGCGTCGGCGTGCCGCCGACCCAGCCTTCGCTGGGCACGCTGATCCGGGTGGGCAACGACTACCTGTTCTCCGGCGAATGGTGGATCACCGTCTTCCCCGGCCTGATGCTGATCCTGATCGCCCTGTCGGTGAACCTGCTGGGCGACTGGCTGCGCGATGCGCTCAACCCGAGGCTGCGCTGAGACATGTCCGCCCCCACGCTTGTCACTTCGTGTACTGCGCCGGCCCCCGAGGAGGCTTCGGCCGCCGTGGGGCGCCCAGGCGCCGGCCGAGCCATTCCATGAGCCTGCTCCAAGTCCAGAACCTGGTCGTCGAGTTCCCCACGCGGCGCGGCACGCTGCGCGCACTCGACGACATCAGCTTCCAGATCGCCCCCGGCGAGATCCTCGGCGTCGTGGGCGAATCCGGCGCCGGCAAGTCGCTGACCGGCGCCTCCATCATCGGCCTGCTCGAGCCGCCGGGGCGCATCGCCTCGGGCCAGGTGCTGCTGGAGGGCGAGCGCATCGACAACCTGCCGTACGAGCGCATGCGGCACATCCGCGGCCGCAAGATCGGCGCGATCTTCCAGGATCCGCTGACCTCGCTCAACCCGCTGTACACCGTGGGGCGTCAGCTCACCGAGACCATCCAGGCGCACCTGCCGGTGACGGCGCAGGAGGCGCGCCGGCGTGCCATCGGCCTGCTGGAGGACACCGGCATCCCGGCGGCGGCCGACCGCGTCGACCACTTTCCGCACCAGTTCTCCGGCGGCATGCGCCAGCGGGTGGTGATCGCGCTGGCCCTCGCCGCCGAGCCCAAGCTGATCGTCGCCGATGAGCCGACCACGGCGCTGGACGTCTCCATCCAGGCGCAGATCATCCAGCTGCTCAAGCGCATCTGCAAGGACCGCGGCGCCGCCGTCATGCTGATCACGCACGACATGGGTGTGATCGCCGAGACCTGCGACCGGGTGGCCGTGATGTACGCCGGCCGCATCGCCGAGATCGGCCCCGTGCACGAGGTGATCAACACGCCGGCGCATCCGTACACCATGGGGCTGATGGCCTCGATTCCCGACATGGAAGCCGACCGCGAGCGCCTGAACCAGATCGATGGCGCCATGCCGCGCCTCAACGCCATCCCGCCCGGCTGCGCCTACAACCCGCGCTGCCCGCGCGCGTTCGACCGCTGCACCCGCGAGCGGCCCGAGCTGCTGCACGCCGGCGCCACGCGCGCGGCCTGCTGGCTGCACGACGTGCCACTGGAGGCCGCGGCATGAACACCACCGCCGTTTCGCAGGGGCTGGCCCTGCCTGTGGGCGAGCGGACCACCGGCGCCGCCACCGCGGCGGCCGCCGGCGTGCCGCTGGTGCAGGCACGCGACCTCGCCAAGACCTTCGATGTCTCCGCCCCCTTCCTCAACCGCCTGCTCGAACGCAAGCCGCGCCAGCTGCTGCATGCGGTCGACGGTGTGAGCTTCGACATCGAGAAGGGCCAGACGCTGGCGCTGGTGGGCGAGTCCGGCTGCGGCAAGAGCACGGTGGCGCGCCTGCTGGTGGGGCTGTACGCGCCCACGCGCGGCGGCCTCACCTTCGACGGACAGGATGCGCACGCGGCCTTCAAGACGCGCGAAGGACGCAAGCTGCGCCGGCGCATCCAGATGATCTTCCAGGATCCCTACGCCAGCCTCAACCCGCGCTGGAAGGTGGCCGACATCGTCGGCGAGCCGCTGAAGGAGCACGACCTGGTGCGCGACCCGGCGGAGTTGCAGCAGCGCGTGGGCGCGCTGCTGCAGTCGGTGGGCCTGAGCCCGCTGGACATGGTGAAGTACCCGCACCAGTTCTCCGGCGGCCAGCGCCAGCGCATCTCGATCGCCCGCGCGCTGGCGACGCAGCCGGAGTTCCTGGTGTGCGACGAGCCGACCTCGGCGCTGGACGTCAGCGTGCAGGCGCAGGTGCTCAACATCATGAAGGACCTGCAGCGCAAGCAGGGCCTGACCTACCTCTTCATCTCGCACAACCTCGCGGTGGTGCGCCACGTCGCCGACCAGGTCGGCGTGATGTACCTGGGGCGGCTGGTGGAGCTGGCCGGCAAGCACCAGCTGTTCGGCCAGCCGCGTCATCCCTACACGCGCATGCTGCTGGACGCGATCCCGAAGATGCACGACACGGGCCGTGCGCGCACGCCCGTGCAGGGCGAGGTGCCGAACCCGCTGAACCCGCCCACGGGTTGCGCCTTCAATCCGCGCTGCCCGCATGCCAACGAGCGTTGCCGGGTGGAGCGGCCGGCTCTGCTGGAGTTCGGCGGCGCCAGGGTGGCCTGCCATGCGGTGGAGGAGGGGCGCATCTGAGCGCGCCCGCATCCACCCCTCACGCGTAGCGCTTGGTCCGCAGGTTGTCCTTCATCTCCCGCAGCAGCGGCTGCAGCTTGCCGCCGCCGATGCGCAGGGCCACGGTGGTGGCCAGCACGTCGATGACCATCAGGTGCAGCAGCCGCGACACCATGGGGCTGTAGCGGTCGTAGCCTTCCGGATGGTCGGCCGCCAGGTGGATCTGGCCGGCCGCGGCCAATGGCGAACCGGTAGCGGTGATCACGATGGTGGTCGCGCCGTTGCGGCGCGCGATCCCGCAGGCGTCCATCAGGTCGCGCGTGCGGCCCGAGTTCGACACCACCACCACGCAGTCGCCCGGACCCAGAAGGGTGGCGCCCATCACCTGCATGTGGCCGTCGCTGTAGGCGATGGTGTTGACGCCCAGGCGGAAGAACTTGTGCTGCGCGTCCTGCGCCACGATGCCCGAGTTGCCGGCGCCGTAGAACTCGATGCGCCGGCCGGTCTGGTGGGTCGCCGCCAGCGCCTCGGCCGCCTTCTCGATGGCCGAGGTCGAGGCGTCGTTGCGGTACTTGAGGAAAGCCGCCACCGCGTTGTCGATCACCTTCACCAGCACGTCGCCGGTCTTGTCGTCCGGGTCGACGCTGCGGTGGATGAAGGGCACGCCCTCGCTGACGCTGCCGGCCAGCTTCAGCTTGAAGTCCGACAGGCCGTCGTAGCCCATGCTGCGGCAGAAGCGCACCACCGTGGGCTTGCTCACGTGCGCGCGCTGCGCCAGCTCGCTTACCGGCAGGGTGGCGAAGGCGCGCGGATCGCCCAGCACCAGGCGGGCGACGCGCTGCTCGGCCGGAGCCAGCGAAGGCATCGACGCCTTGATGCGATCGAGCATGGCCCTAGGCCTCTTCGCTCCAGCAGATGCCGTCGCGCGCGATCATCGCCGACGATGCGCTCGGTCCCCAGGTGCCGGCGGCATAGGGGCGTGGACCGCGCGGATCGTTGCGCCAGTGCTCCAGGATGGGTTCCACCCAGCGCCAGGCCTCCTCCTGCTCGTCGCTGCGCACGAACAGGTTCAGGCGCCCGGCGATCACGTCCAGCAGCAGCCGCTCGTAGGCGCCGACACGCTCGGAGCCGAAGCGCTGGTCGAAGTCCAGGTTCAGCTGCACCGGCGCCAGCGCCGGGCCGTTGTTGCGCGACTCCTGGCCCTGGGCCAGCATGTGCAGCTCCAGGCCGTCGCGCGGCTGCAGGTGGATCACCAGCCGGTTGGTCACGCCCGGCGGCACATGGAAGATCGCATGCGGCGCCTCGCGGAAGTTCACCACGATGTGGGCTTCGCGCGCGGCCAGGCGCTTGCCGGTGCGGATGTAGAAGGGCACGCCTGCCCAGCGCCAGTTGGCGATGTCGGCGCGCAGCGCCACGAAGGTTTCGGTGGTGCTGTCGGGCGCCACGCCTTCTTCCTCGCGGTAGCCGCGCAGTTGCCTGCCGTCGAGCTTGCCCGGGCCGTACTGGCCGCGCACCACGTGCAGGTCCAGGGTCTCGGGCGTCCAGCGCTTGAGCGAGCGCAGCACCTTGAGCTTCTCGTCGCGGATGGCGTCGGCATGCGCGTTGATCGGCGGCTCCATGGCCAGCGCGCACAGCAGCTGCAGCGCGTGGTTCTGCACCATGTCGCGCAGCGCGCCGGTGGCGTCGTAGAAGGCGCCGCGGCGCTCCACGCCCAGTTCCTCGGCGATGGTGATCTGGATGTCGGAGATGTGTTCGCGCCGCCAGACCGGCTCGAACAGCGCGTTGCCGAAGCGCATGGCGAACAGGTTCTGCACCGCCGGCTTGCCCAGGTAGTGGTCGATGCGGAAGATCTGCTTTTCGGGCAGCACGCGGCGCACCGCCTCGTTGATCGCACGGTTGGAGGCCAGGTCGTGGCCAAGCGGCTTCTCCAGCACCAGCCGGGTGTTGGACTGGTTGAGGCCGGCGGCGGCGATCTGCTCGGCGACGGTGGTGAACAGCGCGGGCGAGGTCGCCAGGTACATCACCACCACGTCGGCCTGGCGCGCGCGCAGCACCTCTGCCAGCCGCGCATAGTCCCTGGGCTGCGACAGGTCGAGACGGATGAAATGCAGCAGCCTGGCGAAGCGTTCGAACTCCTCGGGCGAGGGCCGCTTGGCGAGTTCGACCTCGTCGAAGCGCTGGCGGATCAGTTCGCGGTACTGGGCGTCGGTGAGGTCGTCGCGGGCGATGCCGATGATGCGCCCGCCCGCGGGCAGCGTGCCGTGGCGGAAGGCCTGGAACAGGGCGGGCATCAGCTTGCGCCAGGCCAGGTCGCCGGTGCCGCCGAAGAGGACGAGGTCGAAGCTCATGGGGTGGGCAGTCAATGCTGCGGCCACTGTAACTTGGTTTCAGAAGCCCGGGGCGGCGCGCTGCGCTCCCGCGCGCTGTAGCACGGGAGTGGTACTTTCCCCAGCAATGAGACTTCCGCTAGGCGTCTAAGCTGGGGGTGTAATTCCGTTACCCGGGAGACAACATGCAAAAGTCAGGCATCGGGATCGCGCTGGCCCTTCTTGCGGGTGGCGCCGCGGCGCAGGGCCAGATCAACGTCATCTGCTCGGTGCAGGCCGAGTGGTGCAACATGATGGCCACGGTGTATGCCAAGACCACCGGCACGCGCGTCAACATGACGGCCAAGGGCTCGGGCGAAGGCCTGGCCCAGCTCAACGCGGAAAAGGCCAACCCCAAGACCGACATCTGGTTCGGCGGCACCGGCGATCCGCACCTGCAGGCGGCGGAGCAGGGGCTGACGCTGGAGTACAAGTCGCCCCAGCTCAAGGACCTGCATCCCTGGGCCCAGAAGCAGGCGGCCGACTCCGGCTACCGCACGGTGGGCGTCTACCTCGGCCCGCTGGGTTTCGGCTTCAACAAGGAGCTGCTGGCCAAGAAGAAGGCCAGTGCACCGGCCAGCTGGAACGATCTGCTGAAGCCCGAGTTCAAGGGCGAGATCCAGATGGCCAATCCGGCTTCCAGCGGCACGGCCTACACGATGATCGCCACGCTGGTGCAGTTGATGGGCGAGGACAAGGCCTTCGACTACATGAAGAAGCTGCATCCCAACATCAGCGCCTACACGCGCTCCGGCACGGCCCCGGTCAAGGCCGCGGCGCGCGGCGAGACCACGGTGTCGATCAGCTTCGTGCACGACGTGACCACCGAGGCCATCAACGGCTTCCCCGTCGCCTCGGCCACGCCGGCCGAAGGCACGGGCGCCGAGATCGGCTCCATGAGCATCGTCAAGGGCAGCCCCAACGCCGAGGCGGCGAAGAAGTTCTACGAATGGGCGCTGACGCCCGGCGCGCAGCAGTTCGGCATCGCCGCCAAGCAGTTCCAGCTGCCCAGCAACGCCAAGGTCCCCAAGGACCCGCGCATGACCGACCCGGCGAAGATCAAGCTGATCAACTACGACTACGCCAAGTACGGCGCCAGCGCCGAGCGCCGGCGGCTGATCGCCCGCTGGGAGAAGGACATCCAGAACCAGGGCCGCTGAGGCCGGCGCATGCGGGCGTCGCCCAACCGCGCGCTCTGGGTGTGGCTGGCGGCTGGCCTGGCCGGCTACCTGCTGCTGCCCTGGTACGCCATCCAGGATGCCAACGGCCTCACGCGCGTGGGGCAGGTGTTCGCCAACGCGCAGGCCGGCAACGGCCTGGTGCAGGCGCTGGCCTTCGGCCGGCCCTGGCTGCTGCTTGGGCTGGCCGGGTTGGGCGTGGCGGCCTGCGCGGCGTCGCTGCCGGCGGGCAGGAAACAGGGCAGCCTCTTGCTGGCGGGCGCGGGCGGCGGCCTGCTGGCGCTGCTGGTCACCGGCTTCGCCATCGGCGCGCGCGGCTGGGCCTTCGAATCCCTGGGC
>JAEZKX010000413.1 GCA_023436025.1 Pseudomonadota bacterium
CCAGCAGGAAGCCGACGCCCTCGCAGGCGCGCAGCACCAGCAGCAGGTCCGGCGAGGTGGCGAAGCCGCCCGCCGCGCCGGCGACCGACAGGATGGCCAGGCCCAGCACCATGGTGCGCCGCGGCCCGATCGCATCGGCGGCGGCCCCCATGGCCAACCCGAGCGCCATGCCGGCGAACTGCACCAGCGACAGCAGGAAGCCCGCCTGCAGCAGCGTGACGCCGAGTGCGTCGCGCAGCACCGGCAGCGCGGGCGGCAGCTTGCCCACGTGCAATGCGGCACTGATGCCGCCCAGCACCACCACGCCGGCAGGACTCACGCGGCGCTCCAGCGAAGGGTCCGCCGCGAGGCGCGGCGGGCGCGGGTCCGCGGGCTCATGGCGCCAGCAGGCGGCGCCCGGTGAGGCGCTCGTGCTCGCGCAGGGCGTAGCGGTCGGTCATACCGGCGATGTAGTCGGCCACGGCCCGCGGCGTGTCGCTGCGAGCAGCGAAGCCGGCCTGCAGCTCGGCGGGGGCGGCGCAGTAGCGCGCGAACAGCGCGCGCACCACTTCCTGCGCCTGCGTCGTGGTCTCCATCACGCGGGGATGGCGGTACAGGTTGCGGAACAGGAAGCGCTTGAGCTGCGCCGCGGCCGCGCCCATCTCCGCGCTGAACGCCACCTGCGGCGGCAGTGCCCGCGCGGCATCCGCATCGGCCGGCGCGCTCCTGGCCAGCGCGGCGCGGGTGGTGTCGATCGCGTCGTAGACCATGGCGCTGAGCATGCGCCGGATCGCCTCGTACAGCAGCCGCCGCCCCTGCAGTTGCGGATGGTCGCGCAGCGTCTCCTCGCAGTGGCGGCCGAACAGCGGTACCTGCGCCACCTGCTCCAGCGTGATCAGGCCGGAACGCACGCCGTCGTCGATGTCGTGCGCGTTGTAGGCGATCTCGTCGGCCAGGTTGCACAGCTGCGCCTCCAGCGAAGGCTGCGTGCCATCCAGGAAGCGGCGGCCGACGCCACCGGGCTCGGCGCGCTCGAGCGCCTGCGCGTTGGCGCGCGAGCAGTGCTTGAGAATGCCCTCGCGCGTCTCGAAGCAGAGGTTGAGGCCGTCGAAATCGGGATAGCGCTCCTCGAGCTTGTCGACCACGCGCAGGCTCTGCAGGTTGTGCTCGAAGCCGCCATGGTCCGCCATGCAGGCATTGAGCGCATCCTGGCCCGCGTGGCCGAAGGGTGTGTGGCCCAGGTCGTGCGCGAGGGCGATGGCCTCGACCAGGTCCTCGTTCAGGCCGAGCGGCCGCGCGATCGAGCGGGCAAGCTGCGCCACCTCGATGGAGTGCGTCAGCCGGGTGCGGAACAGGTCGCCTTCGTGGTTGAGGAAGACCTGCGTCTTGTAGACCAGGCGGCGGAACGCCGTGGAGTGCACGATGCGGTCTCGGTCGCGCTGGAATTCGGTGCGCGTCGGCGCCGGCGCCTCGGGGTGGCGACGGCCGCGGCTGCGCCCCGGGTCGCAGGCATGGGCGGCCAGCATGCGACGCTTCAGCGGGTGCAGTCCGCCAGCACCTGGCGCACCACCGCGTCGGGCGCGCCGCGCACGCCCGCGCGGCCCGGCGCCTCGAGCACCACGAAGCGGATCTCGCCGGCCTCGGACTTCTTGTCGACGCGCATCAGCTCCAGGTAGCGCTCGGCGCCCAGCGTGGGGCCGACGGTGGGCAGGCCGGCGCGGGCGATCAGCGCGGTCACGCGGTCGGCGAAGGCAGCATCGACCAGCCCCAGGCGGCGCGACAGCTGCAGCGCCATCACCATGCCGCAGCCCACCGCCTCGCCGTGCAGCCATTCGCCGAAGCCCAGGCCCGCCTCGATGGCATGGCCGAAGGTGTGGCCGAAGTTGAGGATGGCGCGCAAGCCGGACTCGCGCTCGTCCTGGCCCACCACCGCGGCCTTGATCTCGCAGCTGCGGCGCACGGCGTGGGCGAGCGCCGCGGTGTCGCGCGCCAGCAGCGCATCGATGTTCGCCTCGATCCAGGCCAGGAAATCGAGGTCGGCGATGGGGCCGTACTTGATCACCTCCGCCAGGCCGGCGCTCAGCTCGCGCGCCGGCAGCGTGGCCAGCGTGTCGAGGTCGCACACCACGCGCGCCGGCTGGTAGAAGGCGCCGATCATGTTCTTGCCCAGCGGGTGGTTGATGGCGGTCTTGCCGCCCACCGAGGAGTCCACCTGCGCCAGCAGGGTGGTGGGCACCTGCACGAACGGGACGCCACGCATGTAGCTGGCCGCGGCAAAACCGGTCATGTCGCCCACTACGCCTCCGCCGAGGGCGAACAGCACGGTCTTGCGGTCGCAGCCGTGCTCCAGCAGCGCGTCGAAGATGCGGTTGAGCGTGCCCCACTCCTTGTGGGCCTCGCCATCGGGCAGCTGCACCTCGAACACCTGGCGATAGCGGCCGGCCAGGCCGGCGCGCAGCGCCTCGGCATAGAGCGGCGCCACGGTGGTGTTGGAAACAACGAGGGCCGCGGCCGCCGCCGGCAGGCCGTCCCAGGTGCGCGGGTCGCGCAGCAGGCCGGTGCCGATGGCGATGTCGTAGCTGCGCTCGCCCAGCGCGATGGAGACGCGCTGGAGCGGCGCGGAAACAGTCGTTGGCATCCCGCCAGTTTAAGGGCGCGCGGGCAGGACCCCGGCCAGCTCCAGCTGCATCACGATCATGTTGACCAGCGTGGGCACCGAAGGGCGGCCGGTCTCGATCTCGAAGTGGGCCGCGGCGCGGTAGAGCGGGTCGCGCTCGGCATGCATCGCGCGCAGCCGCGCCAGCGGGTCGTCCACCTGCAGCAGCGGCCGCTGGGTGTCGTGGCGCAGCCGCCGGTGCAGCTCCTCGGGCGAGGAGCGCAGGTAGATCACCTGGCCGTGCGCCCGCAGGGCCTGGCGGTTGGCCTCCCGCAGCATTGCGCCGCCGCCGGTGGCCAGCACGGCGTCGGGCCCGGCCGCCAGTTCGGCCAGCACCTCCTGCTCGACATCGCGGAACGCCGCCTCGCCTTCGCGCGCGAAATAGTCCCGGATCGCGCAGCCGAGGCGTGCCTCGATCACTTGGTCCGAATCAAAAAAAGGCAGCCGAAGCCGCCTTGCCAGTTGCCGCCCGACAGTGGATTTCCCACTGCCGGGCATGCCTACGAGACTGAAGATCACTTCACGTGAGCCATCAATTGGGATTCGTGCACGAGCTTGCCACGCCATAGGGCGAGGTCAGGAACGACCCGTTCTTCTCGTCCCCCTCGATGAAGTTGGTCAGGTAGGTCTTGGTGTCCGTGCCCTCGGATCCAGCGACGTTCGTTGTCACCTTCACGGTGTACCACAACCACCACGCCACGTTCTGCGGGTACTCGACCTGGATCATCATGCGGCCGTTCGCGCCGGTGACATTGGAGCCGACGAAGGACAGGGAGACGTCGGCCTTGCGCGGATCGAGCTCGCCATCTCCATTCACGTCTTCGCCCACATCCAGCGCACCATTGCGGTTCAGGTCCTCGTTGTCGCAGGTAGCCGTCACGCCGGTCGGGGCGCCGCCAGGCGACGCCGGAGCGATAAAGGTACCCTTGCGATAGCTCACCAGATCGACGCTGGCCGAGACGGTGGCGTTCGGCACGGCATTGCCGGCCGCATCGACCACGGCCACGTCGAACGTCTTGATGTAGGTCAGGTTGGCGTTGCCCCGCTTGAGTTCGTTGTTGTCCCCCAGCGTGATCGACAGCGGCTGGCTGGCCACGGTCAGCGTCTTGACCTGCTGGTTGGGGCAGGCCCCGCCAGCCAGGTCGGCGTCGTTGAGCGCGTAGCAGGCGCGGATCGTCACGCCGTTGGTCGGGCTGGAGCGGGTGCCGGGGATGTAGTCCGCAATCGCCTCACCGTTGATGTCGCTGTAGACAATGGTGTCGCCGGTGCTCAGCTGCTCGCCCGCGCCCAGGGTCGGCGCGACCAGTTCGAAGCGCACCCGAACGTTCTGGATGGCGCCGTTGCCGGCGTTGAGGAACTTCGCGCGCAGGCCCGCACGGTTGGTGGTGCCGCCGGACGCGTTGGGCGCCACGGTGCTGGGAACGATGGCCAGGTCGGCCGAGCTGATCGGTCCCGTGGCGTTCGGAATGCCGCCGCCGCCGCCCGCGATCACCTGGAGGGTCCGCGTCGCCGTCACGCCAAGCGCCGAGGCGTTCACCGTGTAACTGCCGCCCGTGCTCGGAGCAGCTCCCAGGGTGGAGGACGCGTTGCCGCTCACATCCGTCGTCACCGTCCCGGTCAAGCCGAGGGATCCGCTCAGGGTCACGGGCACGTTGGGCACGCCCGCGCCATTGGCATCCGTCACCTTGAGGTCGATGCGGACCTGCTGTCCCGGCGCCGGCGTGGCCGGCAGCGGCGTCAGCGTCAGCGCGGCGCCGCCGACCGCGATGCTCGCGGTGTTGGTCAGGCTGCCGACGCGGATCGTGGCGGTGATGGTGCGGTTCGACTTGTTGGCGCCGATGGTGATGGCCCCCGCCTGCTGCCCGTTCGCAGCGGTCGTCGCGGATTCGGGCGTGTAGACGCCGGTATCGACCGATACGGTGACGGGCACATCCGCCACCGGATTGTTGTTCGCATCCAGCGCGGTCACCGTCAGCTTGGTCGAATCCCCGCCGGAGTTGTCGAGCGTCGGCTGCGACAACGTGAAGATGAAGCTGGTGACGGAGCCGGCCGGGTCCGGCGTGTCCGATCCGCCGCCGTTGCCCGGGCCGGTGCCGGGGCCAACGCCGGGGCCGTTGCCGCTCGAGCCGGAGCTGCCACCCCCGCCGCCGCAGGCAGCAAGGGCGCCGGCCATCAGCGCGACGCCCATCCATTTCAGATATCGATTCATCGAGCTGATCCTCCTGTTATCTGCTACTTTGGATTACCTTCCAGCGGACGGCCGCTCGGTGACCATCTTCGGCGTGATGAAGACAAGCATCTCCTGCTTGTTGCTCTGGCGGTTCTTGTTCTTGAACAAGTTGCCCGCGATCGGGATGTCACCCAGCACCGGGACGCGCGACTCGCCCTCGGTCTCGTTCAGCTCGAAGATGCCGCCGATCACGACCGTGCCGCCGTTCTCGACCAGCACCTGCGTGCGGATGTGCTTGGTGTTGATGGCGATGCCGGCCGCGGTGGTCTCGCCGCGGCTGTCCTTGGCGATGTCGAGGTCCAGGATGATGTTGCCCTCGGGCGTGATCTGCGGCGTGACTTCCAGCTTCAGCGTCGCGCGGCGGAAGGCCACCGAGGTCGCGCCGGAGGACGTGGCCTGCTGGTACGGGAACTCCGTGCCCTGCTCGATCAGCGCCTTGGTCTTGTCGGCCGTCACGATGCGCGGGCTGGACACCAGCTTGCCCTTGCCGTCGGCTTCCAGCGCCGAAAGCTCCAGGTTCAGGAAGCGGTTGGCCGAGGAGCTGAACAGCGAGATCGCGAACTTGGCGGGGTCGAAGCCGCCCACGCCGACGGCGGGCAGGTTGACGAAGTTGGTGTTGAGCGTGTCCAGCACGTTCTCGGCTTCCACCGTCTGCGAGGCCACCGCCTCGTAGCTGCCGCCGAAGGTCACGCGATTGCTGCCACCCACCGAGTAGCCGGTGTCGCCGCCGCGGATGCCGCGCAGGTCGCTGCCGCCCAGGCGCACGCCCAGCGACTTGCCGAAGGTGTCGGAGGCTTCGACGATGCGCGCCTCGATCAGCACCTGGCGCACCGCGATGTCGACGCGCGAGATCAGGTCCTGCACCTGCTGCAGCTTGGACGGCACGTCGGTGACGAACAACTGGTTGGTGCGGGGCTCGGCGATGGCGCTGCCGCGCGCGCTCAGGATGCGGGCGGTGCCGGAGCCAGTGAGCTGCACCGCGACATCGGCGGCGCGGCTGTAGTTCAGCACGAAGGCCTGCGTGCGCAGCGGCTCCAGGGTCTGGATCGCGGCCTGGGCTTCCAGCTCCAGCTTCTCCTTGGCGGCGATCTCGTCCTTGGGCGCGATCCACAGCACGTTGCCGCTGCGGCGCATGCCCAGGCCCTTGGCCTGCAGGATGATGTCCAGCGCCTGGTCCCACGGCACGTCCTTGAGCCGCAGGGTCACCGCGCCGGTGACCGAGTCGGACGTCACGACGTTGAAGTTGGTGAAGTCGGCGATCACCTGCAGCAGGGAGCGGACCTCGATGTTCTGGAAGTTCAGCGAGAGCTTCTCGCCGCTGTAGCCGGGGCCTTGCGTCAGCTTGTTGGGGTCCGCGCGCTGGGTGCGGACTTCGACCACGAACTGGTTGTCGGACTGGTAGGCGCTGTGCTCCCAGGCGCCGCGCGGCTCGATCACCACGCGCACGCGGTCACCCTGCTGGAAGGTGGTGACCGTCTGGATCGGCGTGCCGAAGTCGGTCACGTCCATGCGGCGGCGCAGGCCCTCCGGCAGCGTCGAACGCAGGAACTCCACCACCAGGCTCTGGCCCTGTTGCCGGATGTCGACGCCGACCTGGTTGCTCGGCAGGTCGACGATCACACGTCCGGAGCCGTCGGGGCCGCGGCGGAAATCGAGGTCCTTCAGCGGCTGGGTGTCGCGGTTGCGGCTCTCGGCGAAGGCCTGGGCCGCCGGCGCGGTGGCCGACTGGGCCACCGGGTCCAGCGTCACCAGCAGCGAGCGGCCTTCGATCGCCGTGCGGTAGTTGGTGGGCGCCTTCAGGTTCAGCACCAGGCGCGATCGGTCGGAGGCCTGCACCACGTTCACCGAACGCAGGTTGCCCATGTTCAGTTCGACCGCGTTGCGGCCCAGTCCGTTGGTGGCGCCGGGCACGTCCAGCGCGATGCGCGCCGGCGCCTGGATGGCAAAGCCGGTGGGCACCGAGGTCAGCGGCTCGGAGAAATCGATGCGGATCACTTCCGCGCCACTGTGCATCTGGCCGGTGACGGCCTCCACGGCGGGTGCTGCATGCAGGGGGCCCGACCACGCGGCCAGCCACACGGCCGCCGCGGCGCACGCGGTGCGCCAGTTCCACTCGTTCTGTTTCCTCATTTGGTCTTCTCCTGCAGTTGCAGCGTCGCGGTGCGCTCGATCCACTCGCCCGCGGCGTCCTGGACCAGCTCCCTCAGCACCAGTTCGGTCTCGCCCACCTTGGTGATCTTTCCGTAGTTCTGACCCAGGTAATTCCCCGGCCGCACCTGGTAGAGCAGGTTGTCGACACGGACCAGGGCCACCGGCTGCCCGCTCTTCAGGAGGCTGCCGACCATGGTCATCGCGTCCAGCGGGAAGCTCTCCAGCGGCTCCTTGCGCCGGTTCAGCTCCGGCGCGACGAGCGCGGCCGAATTGCTGGTGCCCTGCTGCTGTTCGTTGCGCAGCGCCACCGTCAGCTTCTGGTTGCTGAACGGCTCCACCACGGACTGCTGCGTGTAGGCCTCGGGCGTGAAGGTCTTGGGTTCGGGGATGGGCTGCACGCGCGGCTTGGTCTGCGCGCGCTGTTCCTGCATCCAGCGGGTGATCTCGTCCTGGTCCGAATCGCCGCAGCCGCCCAGGGCGGCGACGGCCAGTGCGGACGCCATCAACGCGTACTTCATTTCCTCGCGCCTCCCTTCGGGCCGGCGGCCTTGCGCTGGGCCGCTACCTCATCCTGGTCCAGGTAGCGGAAGGTCTTGGCCGTGGCGTCCAGCGCCAGCCCGGTGGCGTTGGCCCCTTGCGGCGGCCGGATCTCCAGGTTGTTCAGCGTCACGATCCGCGACAGGTGGGCGATGTCCGACGCGAAGGAGCCGATGTCGTGGAAGTTGCCGGTCACGCGCACCTGGATGGGCAGCTCGGCGTAGTACTCCTTCACGCTCACCTGGCCGGGCCGGAAGACCTCGAACTGCAGGCTGCGGCCCAGGCCGGCCTGGTTGATGTCGGACAGCAGGGCATCCATTTCGGCCTTGCTGGGCAGTTGCTTCTCGAGCTGGGTCACGTACTGCTGCACCTGCTCGCGCTGCTTGCGCAGGGCGTCGAGGTTGACGGCCTGCGTGAGCTTCTTCTTGTACTCCTCGCGCAGGGTTTCCTCCTTCTTCTGCTCGGAGGCGAGTTCGTCGGCGGAATTGGTCAGCCATACGAACCACAGCGCGATGACGATCGCCGAAGTGACGGTGAGCAGCAGCGCCAGCTTGGGCACCAGCGGCCACACCGAGGGGTCGTTGGGATTGAGTCCGCGGAACTGGGAAGCGACCTGTTCCTGCAGTGCGGCAAAGTCGATCTTGCGTGAAGCGGCGGTGGCCATGGTCAGTCCGTTCTTCCGGTGTGCTGGAGGTTGCGCTGCATCAGTTCGTGCCAGCGGGCGCCGCGGCCCCCGGCTGCGGCGTGCCCAGCGTGCCGGTGGCGGCGACCGCGCCGGAGGCGGCCGCGGACGCTGCCTTGGCGGCCTCGCTCGCGCGCACCAGCTTCACGCGCATGTTGAAGTTGAAGATGCGGCGCTGCTCGCGCGGCGACAGGGCCACGTTGCCCGCCACGATCTCGACCAGCTCGGGCCGCGTGATCCAGGTGCTGCCGCCGCCGAGGTTGCGCAGCAGCTCCGAGACGCGCTCGTTGGACTGGGCCACGCCGGTGATGGTCACGTCGTGGTTGACCTGCTTCAGGCTGGTGAGGTAGACGCCATCGGGCAGGTTACGCGTGAGGTCGTTGAGCAGGTGCACCGGCATGTTGCGGTCGGCCTGCAGGTCTTCCACCGCCTGCTGGCGCGCGCGCAGGGCGGCAATCTCCTCCTGCAGCGTGGCGATGTCCTTGATCTGCGCCTCGAGCTTCCTGATCTCGCCGGTCAGGATCATGTTGCGGTGCTGCTGGTTGGAGATCTGTGCGGCGAACCACAGGTAGACGCCACCGGCGATGACCGCGCCCGCGAAGGCGGACGCGCCCAGCGCGGCATAGAACATCTCGCGCCGGCGCTTGCGCGCCGCTTCCCGGTGGGGAAGTAGGTTGATCAGGATCACTGCATGAACCTCCGCATGGCCAGGCCGCAGGACGTGAGGTAGGAGGGCGCCTCGCGGCGCACCTTCTTCTCGCGCACGCCCTCGCCGATCTGCATGCCCTGGAACGGGTCGGCCAGGACGCAGGGGAAGGAGGTCTGGGCCGTGATGGCGTCGCTCAGGCCCGGCAGCGCCGCCGAGCCGCCGGCGACCATGATGTGGTCGACGCGGTTGTGCGGCGTGCTGGTGAAGAAGAACTGCAGGGCGCGGGCGACTTCCTGCGCCATGCTGTCCACGAAGGGACGCAGCACGCCGCTTTCATAGTCCTCCGGTAGCTCGCCGCTGCGCTTCTTGCTCTCAGCCTCCTCGGGCGAAAAGCCGTACTGGCGCACGATCAGCTGGGTGAGCTGGGCGCCGCCGAAGGCCTGGTCGCGGTCGTACAGCACCTCGTCGTTGCGGATGACCTGCATGCTGGTGGTGGAGGCGCCCACCTCGAACAGCGCCACCATTTGGTCGCGGCCGTCGTTGGGCAGCGCCCCGATGAGGCGGCCGGCAGCCAGCCGCGAGGCATAGGATTCGACGTCGATGATCACCGGCTTGAGTCCGGCGGCCTCGGCCAGGCCCTGGCGGTCCTGCACCTTTTCCTTGCGCGAGGCGGCGATCAGCACCTCGATGTCGCCCTGCGAGCTGGAGCTCGGGCCCACCACGCAGAAGTCCAGGCTCACCTCATCCAGTGAGAAGGGGATGTACTGGTTGGCTTCGGTCTCGACCTGCACTTCCAGGTCGGTATCGCTCATGCCGCCGGGCAGGATGATCTTCTTGGTGATCACGGCCGAGGCAGGCAGCGCCATGGCCACGTTCTTGGTCCGGGTGCCGCTCTTCTTGACGACGCGGCGCATCGCTTCAGCGACCTCGTCGAACTTCTCGACGTTGCCGTCGTTGATCCAGCCCCGCTCCAGCGGCTCGATCGCGCACCGTTCCAGAACGTAACCGCCGTCCTTGGCACGGCCGAGCTCGACCAGCTTGACGCTGGAAGAGCTGATGTCCAGGCCCAGCAGTGGGGCAGCCTGGCGGCTGAACAATGAGCCGATAGAGGTCACTCGCGTCTCCCGACACGCCTCATTTCAAGGCGTAACAAACTTAAGATTCCACTTGAATGCTAGCAATAACATCATTGATGCACATAGGAAAATCCGGCTTGAGCCGCTACCACGTGGTTAAAAACTGACGAGTAGGTGCTGCATACTGGGGCCTTTCCCGGGGGCGAGGTCCGGGCCGCATCCTCGCGCGCGCGGAACCCTTTACGGCCGAGGCATTCGAATGGATGCATTTTTATAATGAGCGCCCCGGGACGCTCTCACGGAGTTCCATGTCATCCGAACCCTCTTCCGAAGCGCCCCGACGGTCCCGCCGGGGCCCTCCCGCCTGGCAGCGTTTCCTCTTCCGCCTGTTCGCCTGGACCTTCGGCATCGCGCTGGCCCTGCTGCTGGCCGGCGTGACCGTGGCCGGCGTGGCCCTGGCAGTGGCCTACCCCAACCTGCCCGAAATCAACGACTTGGCCGACTACCGGCCCAAGCTGCCGCTGCGCGTCTACTCGTCCGAAGGTGTACTGATTGGTGAATTCGGTGAGGAACGGCGCAACCTGACGCCCATCGCCGAGATCCCGGCGGTGATGAAGAACGCCGTCCTGGCCATCGAGGACGCCCGCTTCTATTCGCACAGCGGCGTGGACTACAAGGGCCTGGCCCGCGCCGCCCTCGCCAACCTGGGCCGGGCCAAGAGCCAGGGCGCCTCCACCATCACCATGCAGGTGGCGCGCAACGTCTACCTGTCGTCCGAGAAGACCTTCACGCGCAAGCTCTACGAGGTGCTGCTCACCTTCAAGCTGGAACACCTGCTGTCGAAGGACCAGATCCTCGAGATCTACATGAACCAGATCTTCCTGGGCAACCGCGCCTACGGTTTCGCGGCGGCCTCGGAGGCCTACTTCGGCAAGCCGATGAAGGACCTGACCATCGCCGAGGCGGCGATGCTGGCCGGCCTGCCCAAGGCGCCGTCGGCGTACAACCCCATCAGCAACCCGTCCCGCGCCCGCGCGCGCCAGCTCTACATCATCGAGCGGATGGAGGCCAACGGCTTCATCACCGGCGACGAGGCCGAAGCCGCCAAGAAGCAGGAGCTGCGGGTGCGCACCGGCCTGCCCACGCTGAGCGTGCGCGCCGAATTCGTGGCCGAAACCGTGCGCCAGCTGGTCTATGCCCAGTACGGCGACGAGACCTACACCCGCGGCCTGAACGTCTTCACCACGGTGAAGGCCAAGGAACAGGAAGCGGCATACAAGGCCTTGCGCAAAGGCATCATGGACTACGAGAAGCGCCAGATCTACCGCGGACCGGAGCGCTTCGTCGACCTGCCCCAGGACCCGAAGGAGCTGGAAGACGCCATCGACGACACCCTGGCCGAACACCCGGACAACGGCGACGTCATGGCCGCGGTGGTGCTGGAGGTCGGCCCCCGCAAGATCGTGGCCGTGCGCAACAACGGCGAGCGCTTCGAGATCACCGGCGCCGGCCTGCAGGCGGCCCAGTCGGGCCTGTCGGAGAAGGCCCAGCCCAAGATCAAGATCCGCCGCGGCGCCGTCATCCGGGTGATGAAGACGCCCCGCGACACCTGGGAAATCACCCAGCTGCCCGAGGTGGAGGGCGCCTTCGTGGCCCTCGACCCGCGCGACGGCGCCATCCATGCGCTGGTGGGCGGCTTCGACTTCAACAAGAACAAGTTCAACCACGCCACCCAGGCCTGGCGCCAGCCGGGCTCGTCGTTCAAGCCCTTCATCTACTCGGCGGCGCTCGAGAAGGGCTTCTCGCCGGCCACCATCGTCAACGACAGCCCGCTGTTCTTCGACGCCGGCGTCACTGGGGGCCAGCCCTGGGAACCCAAGAACTACGACGGCAAGTTCGAGGGCCCGATGCCGTTGCACACCGCGCTGGCCAAGTCCAAGAACATGGTCTCCATCCGCATCCTGCAGGCCGTCGGCCCGCAGAACGCGCAGGACTGGGTCACCCGCTTCGGCTTCGAGGCCGAGAAGCATCCCGCCTACCTGACCATGGCGCTGGGCGCCGGTTCGGTGACGCCCATGCAGATGGCCACCGCCTATTCGGTGTTCGCCAATGGCGGCTACCGCGTCAACCCGTGGCTGATCACCCGCATCACCGATCACAAGGGCCGCACCCTGGTGGAGAGCCAGCCGCCGTTGCTGAACGAGTCGGTGCGGGCCATCGACGCGCGCAATGCCTTCGTGATGAACCGGCTGCTGCAGGAGATCGCGCGCTCCGGCACTGCCGCGCGGGCGCAGCGCGAGCTCAAGCGTCCCGACCTCTACGGCAAGACCGGCACCACCAACGACTCGATCGACACCTGGTTTGCGGGCTTCCACCCGACCGTCACCGCGGTGGTGTGGATGGGCTACGACAACCCGCGCTCGCTCGGCGACCGCGAGACCGGCGGCGGCCTGAGCCTGCCGATCTGGATCTCGTACATGGAGACGGCGCTCAAGGGCGTGCCGGTGATGGAACCGTCGGCGCCGGAAGGCCTGGTCAACCAGGGCGGCGAGTGGTTCTACGAGGAGTACGCGCGCTCCGGCGGCGGGATCAGCAGCCTGGGGCTGGGCGCGCTGCCGGGCTACGAGAACGGCGACCCCAACGGGCGGCCGTACCAGGGTGGCCCGTCGGGCGAGCAGGCCCCGGGCGTGCCGGGAGACCGCTCCCTGCTCAACTCCGGCGGCCTGCCGCCGCCGGCACCGCCGACGTCGAGCGACGAGCGGCGCAGCATCCTGGACCTGTTCCGGAATTGAGGAGGCATGGTGCGCTCGCTGCGCGAGCACACCCGAGGGGTTGCGCCGGCGATCGGCATGGTGCGCTCGCTGCGCGAGCACACACTACGGATTGCGAAGGCGCCCGGGGTGGGTAGGGTGTGCTCGCGCAGCGAGCGCACCACACAGCCTGCCGCCCTACTCCGCGCTGAACGCCATCGGCCGTCCCGCCTGCGCGCTCGCATAGCGCGCCAGGTCGGCCCAGAACTCGCCCGTGCCCTTGCTGTCGCGCCAGGCGGTGCCGTCGAACTTGTAGTGGAAGCCGCCGGCACGCGCAGCCATCCAGACCTCGTGCAGGGGCTTCTGCAGGTTGATGATGATCTGGCTGCGGTCCGGGAAGATCAGGGTCACCATGCCGCCGACGCGCTGGTTGTCGACATCGGCGTCGGGGTCCTCGTTGATGCGGTCGCAGCAGGCCTCCACGCGGGCCAGCAGCGCTTCAGCGTGGTCGAGGTACTCGAGGTCGGTCATTACAATTGGCCATGCTTGGTGTTCGTTCGATTCTAGTCAGCGCCCCGATGCGCTGCCTTGTCCGCGCGGCAGGCGTGGTCGTGCTGCTCGCCGCCTGCGGGCAGAAGGGGCCGCTTTTCCTGCCGACCGGCGCCGAAGCGGCCGGCCGTGCGCCCCTGACCGAAACCCTCGCCCCCTCCACCACCGTGGCCCCGGCGGCCGCCCCGGCCGCCTCCGCCCCTTCCACCGGGCGCGCCGCGCCGGTGCGCAATCCATGAGCCTTCCCGACCGCCTTCCGGGCCAGCCGCAGGTGCACTACCGCGGCGACGCGCTGTTCGTCGAGGACGTGCCGCTCGCCGCCCTCGCCCGCGACCACGGCACGCCCCTGTTCGTCTATTCCAAGGCATCGATGCTGGCGGCGCTGGGCGCCTACCAGCGCGGCTTCGCCGGCCGCAACGCGACGATCTGCTACGCGATGAAGGCCAACTCCTCGCTGGCCATCCTGCAGCTGTTCGCCCGCGCCGGCTGCGGCTTCGACATCGTCTCCGGCGGCGAGCTCGACCGCGTGCTGGCCGCGGGAGCGGCGGCCGGTGAGGTCATCTTCTCGGGCGTCGGCAAGACCCGCGCCGAGATGCGCCGCGCGCTCGAAGCCGGCATCCGCTGCTTCAACGTCGAAAGCGAGGCCGAGCTCGAGGTGCTCAACGCCGTCGCCCTCGAATGCGGGCGGCGCGCGCCGGTGAGCCTGCGCGTCAACCCCGACGTCGACCCCAAGACGCATCCCTACATCTCCACCGGACTCAAGGGCAACAAGTTCGGCATCGCGCACAAGGACGCCCTGCGCGTGTACCGCCATGCGGCCGCCCTGCCCGGGCTGCGGGTGGTGGGCATCGACTGCCACATCGGCTCGCAGATCACCTTCATGTCGCCCTATCTGGACGCCATGGACCGCGTACTGGACCTGGTCGACGCGGTGGAGCAAGCCGGCATCCACCTGGAACACATCGACTTCGGTGGCGGCCTGGGCATCAACTACAGCGGCGAGCAGCCGCCGGCGGCCGACGCGCTGTGGCAGCAGCTGCTGGCCAAGGTCGATGCGCGCGGCTACGGCCAGCGCCAGCTGATGATCGAGCCGGGCCGCTCCCTGGTGGGCAACGCCGGCGTGTGCCTGTCGCAGGTGCTGTACCTGAAGCCCGGCGAGCAGAAGAACTTCTGCATCATCGACGCCGCCATGAACGACCTGCCGCGGCCGGCGATGTACGAGGCCTTTCACTGCATCGTCCCGGTGCAGCAGCGCGCCGGCAAGCCCGTCACCTACGACGTCGTCGGCCCGGTGTGCGAGAGCGGCGACTGGATCGGCCGCGACCGCAAGCTCGCGGCCCAGCCGGGCGACCTGCTGGCCGTGCTGTCGGCCGGCGCGTACTGCATGAGCATGGCCAGCAACTACAACAGCCGCGGCCGGGCGGCGGAGGTGCTGGTCGACGGCGCCACCGTCCATGTCATCCGCGAGCGGGAATCGGTCGAAGACCAGCTGCGCAAGGAGAAGCTGCTGGATTGATGCCGTGGCGGCAGGCAGTGGGCGCTGCCGCTCCCGTGGCTGGGGCGCCGCATCGTGCGGCGCCGCCGCGGCGGCTACGACGGAGGCATCGCCGGCTGGGCCGCCGCCGCGCCCACCTTGCGCACCACCCGCCACCCCAGCAACACCGCCAGGATCGCCGCATACACCGCGACCTCGGCGAGGTTGTTCTTGGCCGAGCGCATCCAGAAGAAATGCAGGATGCCCAGCACCGCCACCGCGTAGACCAGGCGGTGCAGCGCCTGCCAGCGCTGCGGACCCAGGGCGCGGATGGCGCGGTTGAACGAGGTGGCCGCCAGCGGCGTCATCAGCACGAAGGCCGCGAAGCCCACCAGGATGAACGGCCGCTTGGCGATGTCCTTGGCGATGGCGGCAAGGTCGAAGCCCATGTCGAGCCAGGCGAAGGCCAGGAAGTGCAGCGATGCGTAGAAGTACGTGAACAGCCCCAGCATGCGGCGAAAGCGCGCCAGCGGAGGAAGCTTGGCCAGCACCCGCAGGGGCGTCACGGCCAGCGTCAGGCACAGCAAGCGCAGCGTCCAGTCGCCGGTCGCGCGGATGATGTATTCCGCCGGATTGGCGCCGAGCTTGCCGGCGATGGCTCCGGCCACCAGCCACGCCAGCGGCAGCAGCGCGGCGACGAACACCAGCGGCTTGGCGGCGGGGTGCAGGAGGACACGAGCCAGAGTCATGGCGGTCGCTTTCAGTCCCTACTCTACGCCAGCTACGGCGCTCAGAAGTTCTTCGTCAGATCCATCCCCGCGTACAACTGCCCCACCTGTGGCTCGTAGCCGTTGAACAGCAGTGTCTTGCGCTTCTTGGCGAACAGCCCGTCCTCGCCGATGCGCCGCTCGGTGGCTTGCGACCAGCGCGGGTGGTCGACGTTCGGGTTCACGTTGGAATAGAAGCCGTACTCGTTGGCCGCCGCCTTGTTCCAGGCGGTCCTGGGCATCTGTTCGACGAAGCGGATCTTGACAAGGCTCTTGCCGCTCTTGAAGCCGTACTTCCACGGCACCACCAGCCGCACCGGGGCGCCGTTCTGCTTGGGCAGGACCTCGCCGTACATGCCGAAGGCCAGCAGCGTCAGCGGGTGCATGGCCTCGTCCAGGCGCAGGCCCTCGACGTAGGGCCAGTCCAGCACGCGTGATCCGACGAAAGGCATGGTGGCCTTGTCGGCCTGGGTGACGAATTCGACGAACTTGGCGCTGCCCTGGGGCTCGACGCGGTTGACCAGGTGCGACAGCGAATATCCGACCCAGGGGATCACCATCGACCAGCCCTCGACGCAGCGCAGGCGGTAGATCCGTTCTTCCTGCGCGCTCAGTTTCAGCAGGTCTTCCAGCGCGTACCGGCCCGGCTTCTTCACCAGGCCTTCCACCTCCACCGTCCAGGGCGACGTTTTCAGCGTGTGGGCGTTCTTCGCCGGATCGTCCTTGTCGGTGCCGAACTCGTAGAAGTTGTTGTAGGTGGTGGCGTCCTCGTAGCCGGTCACCTTCTCCATCGTGGTCGCACCGGGGACGCTGCTGCGCGCACCGGGCAGCGGCGCGTTCTTGCCGGGCCCCTTGGCCTGGGCCAGTGCTTCGCGGCCCGCCCAGGAGGCCAGCACCGCGCCGGCGGCACCGCTGGCCATCCACTGCAGCAGCCGGCGGCGGTCCTGATAAACCGCGCGCGGCGTGATCTCGCTGGCAATCGGGTGGTGGAAGCCGTCGCGGCCGGTTCGGATCAGCATGAACGCTCCTGGTAGTCGGGGACCCAACCCATTCTGACAAGGAATCGGGCGGCGGGTTCGCCGTGGCGGCGCAACCCCCGTGGCCCTGGGCCCATGCGGTCGGTCCGGGGCAGGCGCGTCGACGGCCGCCCCGTTTCATGCGCCGCGCCTACAGCTCGCCGTACGAGTGCAGGCCCGACAGGAACATGTTCACGCCCAGGAAGGCGAAGGTGGTGACGGCCAGGCCCACCAGCGCCCACCAGGCGGAAACGGTGCCGCGCAACCCCTTCATCAGCCGCATGTGCAGCCAGGCAGCGTAGTTCAGCCAGACGATCAGCGCCCAGGTCTCCTTCGGGTCCCAGCTCCAGTAGCCGCCCCAGGCCTCGGCGGCCCACAGGGCGCCCAGCACCGTGGCGATGGTGAAGAAGGCGAAGCCGACCGCGATGGACTTGTACATCACGTCGTCCAGCACCTCCAGCGCGGGCAGGCGGTCCGAAATGCGGCGGCGGGCGGCCACGATGCCGCCCACGATCAGCGCCGCCAGGCCGAAGTACACCGCCCAGTAGCTGCTGACGCCTTCCACCGACTGGCGGAACACCAGCGGCTCGAAGCACAGGACCACGCCCAGCAGCCACAGCGGCACCAGCTTGTACCAGCGGGTCTCGCCGGCCTGCTGCTTGATCAGGTAGGCGAAGGCGACCATGGCGGCCAGCGCGAAGGTGCCGTAGCCGACGAAGTTGGCCGGCACGTGCAGCTTCATCCACCAGCTCTTCAGCGCCGGAACCAGCGGCTGGATCTCATGGGCCTCGCGCTCCAGCGTGTACCACAGCAGGAAGCCGACCGCGGCGCTCACCACCAGCATCACGAAGGCGCCCAGCGCCTTGGTGCCGTACTGCTCCTCGTAGTACAGGTAGAAGGCCGCCGTCATCCAGCAGAACATGATGAACACCTCGTACAGGTTGCTCACCGGGATGTGGCCGATGTCCGGACCGATCAGGTAGCTCTCGTACCAGCGCACCATGGTGCCGACCAGCGCCATGGTGACGGCCACCCATGCCAGCTTCGAGCCCAGCGACTCGAAGGTCGCCGCCTGGCCACGGCCGAAGATGCCGATCCAGTAGAAGACGGTGCTCATGAAGAACAGCACGCTCATCCACAGGATGGCCGACTGGCTGGACAGGAAGTACTTGAGCCAGAAGACCGTGTCGGCGCGCGCCAGGTTGCCCTGGTACGAGAACACCGCCAGCAGCGACAAGCCCCCCACCACCAGCATCAGCGCGCGCAGGGGCCGCCAGAACCAGCCCAGCCAGATGGCCGAGGGGATGGTTCCCAGCAGGATGGACTTCTCGTAGACGTCCATGTACGCGCCGTAGCGCACGAAGGCGAACAGGCCGCCGGCGGTGACCAGCGCGGCAAACAGCCAGTCGAAGGCAGTGCGGCGCGCGAAGTAGCCGTCGTTCAGGGTGAGGGTGGTCGTTGCGGTGGTGGCGGTGTTCATCGTTGGCTTCCCAACAGGCGCTCGCGCAGGTGCGCGAACTCGCGGTCGATGTCCAGGAGCTTGCGGTTGCTCGAAAGCGCCATGCGGGCCTGCGAGCCGGTGCCGGACGGGCTGAGCCACACCCAGAGGCGGCGCTCGCGCACGTACAGCATGGCAAAAATGCCGAGGATCAGCAAGGTGCAGCCCAGGTACACGATCAGGCGTCCGGGCGAGCGCGTCACCTGGAACACGCTGGCCTGCACCTGGGTGAAATCCTGCAGCTGGAAGGCGATGGGCGCGGGATAGATGAAGGTGTCGCTCAGCGCCAGCACCGCCTGCGTCATGAACGCCTGCGTCCTGTCGTCGCGCGGCAGCGGCTGCAGGCCGGCCTGCTGGCGGCTGGCCTGCGCCAGCTCGAACAAGGTGCCGTTGAGGATGCGCACCAGCACTTCGCCCGCACGCTGGCGCTCTTCCTCCGGCACCTTGGCCTCGAGGAAGGCCGACACCGCCTGCAGGCCGCCACCGGGCTGGTCCGGTCCCGCTTCGGCGCCCGCGAACAGCGCCAGCGCCCGGCTGGTGGAAGCGGCCAGCTGTTCGGCCAGTTGCGGCCGCGCCGGATCGGTGGCCTGGCGCGCATAGGCCAGCACCGCCTGCTCGCGCATCTTCTCGTCGGCCAGCGCCTGGCGCAGGCGGAAGAAGCCGGCCATCGAACCGTCTTCATCGGCAGGCACGCGCAGGTAGCGGAAGTTCTCGGCCGGCGTGTCGCGCATGCCCAGCAGGAACACCGGCACGCCATCGCCCAGGTCCACCGGCAGCATGTAGTTGTGGAACTCGCGCGCCTGGCCGGCGGCATCGCGCAGCTTGTAGGTGATGCTGGGGCCGACGTTGCGCAGCTCCTTCTGCGTCACCGTCTTGTTGGCCGCGCCCAGGCGGGCGTCGAGCGCCGCGCGCAGGTCCACCTTGCGCACGTCGGTGGGGCCGGCCGTGCCGGCGGTGGAGAGGTTCTCGACGTTGATCACGCGCAGGGCGGTGTACTCCAACGTCATCTTCTCGGCCCCGGCCTGCTGGCCGCGCGTCAGCTCGGTGCTGGCGCCGATGGTGCCCTCCACCTCGAAGTTCTTGGGGTTGCCGTCGATGGCCCAGGACTTGAGCTTCACGCTGGAGCCGCCGTCGTCGAAGCTCGATTGGTAGATCTCGATGCCGCGGTGGCGCGCCGGGTGGTTCACCTCCACCCGGGCCGGGATCTTCTCGCCCGTCTCGCGGTCGTGGATCACGATCTCGCTGGCGAACAGCTTGGGCATGCCGGTGGAATAGTGCTCCACGATGAACTTCTTCAGTTCGATGGCGAACGGGAGTTCCTGCAGCAGGATGCCGTCGGACTGGTTGAGGATGGCGGTGGACGACTGCGTGCCCTCGGCCACCAGCACGTTGCCGCGGAAGGTGGGGTTGGTGCTGGGCAGGCGGTGCTGCGCCGGCACGTCGGCGATCATGCCGCCGCCGGCGAAGGGCTGCTTGCCGCCCCACCACATCTGGGCCCGCACGATCAGGTCGCCATCGAGCAGCCCGCCCAGGCACACCAGCACGATGGCGCTGTGCGCGGCGATGTAGCCGATCTTGTTCAGGCCGCCGGCCTTGGCCGCGACCATCCAGCCGCGGTCGCCGCGCTGCTGCAGCCTGACCTTCCAGCCGCCCTGCGCCAGCGCGCCGCCGATGCGCCGCGCCGCGGCCTCGGGCGCGTCGGCCTGCGCCGCTTCCGCCCGATGGTGGAAGGCCAGCAGGCTCTGCTCGCGCACGTTCTCCTTGTAGGCCTTCAGGTCGGCCAGGATCTTGGGCGTGCTGCGGGCGATGCACAGGGAAGTGCTCACCACCAGGAAGGCCAGGATCAGCAGGAACCACCAGGCGCTGTAGACCGCATTGAGCTTCAGCGCCAGGAACAGTTCGGCCCAGAACGGACCGAACTGGTTGACGTAGTTGACCGCCGGTTCGTGCTGCTTGAGGACCGTGCCGATCACCGAGGCGATGCAGATCACGGTCAGCAGCGCGATGGCGAAGCGCATCGAGGACACGAGCTCCAGCAGCGCACGCACCCGCGGGGGTGCGCTGCGCGCTTGCATGCCGTGGGTGGCGGTGTTCATCGGACTCCGGAAGCAAAAAAGGCGGGCCCTCGCGGCCCGCCTCTTCTTGGTTTGTGGTTTGCCGGTTTAGTTCAGCGGCCGTGGATTCAGCGCAGGCCGGCGATGTAGTCGGACACGGCGCGGATCTCGCGGTCGTTCAGCTTGGCGGAAATCTGGGACATCTGCGGGCTGTTCTTGCGCACGCCGTCGCGGAAGGCCACCAGCTGGCTGGCGGTGTAGTCGGCATGCTGGCCGCCCAGGCGCGGGTACTGGGCCGGGATGCCGGCGCCGTTGGGGCTGTGGCAGCCGGCGCAGGCGGCGATCTGGCGGTCCATGATGCCGCCGCGGTAGATGCGCTCGCCCAGGGAAACCAGTTCCTTGTCCTTGGCGAATCCGGTCTTCTTCTTGTTGCTGGTCAGGAAGGCCGCGATGTTCTTCATGTCCTGGTCGGTCAGCTGCATGGCGAAGCCTTGCATGACCGGGCTGGGACGCTTGCCGTTCTTGAACTCCTGCAGCTGCTTGACGAGGTAGGCCGGGTGCTGCTGCGCGAGCTTGGGATTGGCCGGCGTGCCGGAATTGCCATCCGCGCCGTGGCAGGCCGCGCAGGTGGCGGCGTACTTGGCCTCGCCCAGGGCCAGGTCGGGCTTGCCGGTGGCCGCCGGCGCCACGGCGGCCGGGGCGGTGGGCGACTGCGTCGCTGCGTCGGGGCCGGGGG
>JAEZKX010000074.1 GCA_023436025.1 Pseudomonadota bacterium
CAGCGAGACCGTGCGCGACGAGATCACCGCCGCGCCGGTGCGCGGCCTGTGCGCCACGCTCGATCGGGGCGGCCCGGAGCCGGCGGCCGGCACCGAGCTGCCGCCACTGTGGCACTGGCTCTATTTCCTGCCGCGTCACCGGCAGAGCGAACTCGGGCACGACGGCCACGCGCGCCTGGGTGGCTTCCTGCCGCCGGTGCCGCTGCCGCGCCGCATGTGGGCGGGCGGCCGCCTGCGCTGGCACGCGCCGCTGCGCGTCGGCGACGTGGTGGAACGCAGCTCGCGCATCGCGTCGGTGCGGCACAAGGCCGGGCGCAGTGGCGACCTGGTGTTCGTGCTGGTGCAGCACGAAGTGCGCAATGCCGCCGGCCTGGCGCTGACCGAGGAGCACGACATCGTCTACCGCGCGATGCCGGCGCCTGGCGACCCGGTGCCGCCGCCGCAGGCGCCGTCCGTCCACGGCGAGTGGGCGCGCGAGATCGTGCCCGACCCGGTGCTGCTGTTCCGCTATTCCGCGCTGACCTTCAACGGTCACCGCATCCACTACGACCGCAGCTACGCCACGGAGGTCGAGGGCTACCCCGGCCTGGTCGTCCACGGGCCGCTGATCGCGACGCTGCTGCTCGAACTGGCGCGGCGCGAGCGTCCCGGCGCCGTGCTCGCCAGCTTCGGCTTCAAGGCCGTCCGTCCCGTGTTCGACCTGCACCCCTTCCACCTGCGCGGCACCTCGTCGGCCGACGGTCGCGGCGCGCAGCTGTGGGCCGAAGACCATGAAGGCTGCCTTGCCATGCAGGCCGAGGCACAGTTCCGCGCCACCGAATGAAGACCCAGATCCCCGCCCCCGACCAGCACCAGGACATGCGCGACGCGCTGCGCGACCTGTGCGGCCGCTTCGATTCCGCCTACTGGCAGAAGGTCGATACCGACCGCGGCTACCCCGAGGCTTTCGTCGACGCCCTCACCGAGGCCGGCTGGATGGCCGCGCTGATCCCTACCGAGTACGGCGGCTCCGGCCTCGGCCTCACCGAGGCCTCGGTGATCATGGAGGAGATCAACTACTCGGGCGGCAACGCCGGCGCGCTGCACGGCCAGATGTACAACATGGGCACCGTGCTGCGCCACGGCTCGCCGGCGCAGAAGCAGCAGTACCTGCCCGGCATCGCCAGCGGCAAGCTGCGGCTGCAGTCCATGGCCGTCACCGAGCCCACCACCGGCACCGACACCACGCAGCTGAAGACCACGGCCGTGAAGAAGGGCGACCGCTACGTGGTCAATGGCCAGAAGGTCTGGATCTCGCGCATCCAGCACTCCGACCTGATGGTCCTGCTGGCCCGCACCACCCCGCTGGCCGAGGTGACGAAGAAGAGCGAAGGCATGAGCGTCTTCATCGTCGACCTGCACCGGGCCCTGGGCCGGGGCATGGAGGTGCGGCCCATCATGAACATGGTGAACCACGAGACCAACGAAGTCTTCTTCGACAACCTCGAGATTCCCGAGGAGAACCTGATCGGCACCGAGGGCCAGGGCTTCCGCTACATCCTCGACGGCCTCAACGCCGAGCGCACGCTGATCGCCGCCGAATGCATAGGCGACGCCTACTGGTTCGTCGACAAGGCGCGCAGGTACGCGAGCGAACGGGTGGTGTTCAACCGCCCGATCGGCCAGAACCAGGGCGTGGCCTTCCCCATCGCCGATGCCTACATCGAGACCGAGGCGGCCAACCTGATGCGCTTCAAGGCATGCGCGCTGTACGACGCCGGCCAGCCCTGCGGCGGCGAGGCCAACATGGCGAAGTACCTGGCGGCCAAGGCTTCCTGGGAAGCGGCCAACACCTGCCTGCAGACGCATGGCGGCTTCGGCTTCGCCCACGAATACGACGTCCAGCGCAAGTTCCGCGAGACACGCCTGTACCAGGTGGCGCCGATCTCGACCAACCTGATCTACTCCTACGTGGCCGAGCACCTGCTGGGCCTGCCGCGGAGCTTCTGATGGAGCCGAAGGCCGCCGCCGAGCCGCCTCAGGACGGGCCACCGCCGGCGGGCGCAGCGCCCGTGGCGCCTGGCGGACCCCGTCCCCTGGACGGCGTCACCGTCGTGTCGCTGGAGCACGCGATCGCGGCGCCGTTCTGCACGCGCCAGCTGGCCGATCTCGGCGCCCGCGTGATCAAGGTGGAGCGGCCTGGCCGCGGCGACTTCGCGCGCGACTACGACCAGCGCGCCCGCGGCATGTCCTCGCACTTCGCCTGGGTCAACCGCTCCAAGGAGAGCCTCACGCTCGACCTCAAGCAGCCGGCCGCGCTGGCGGCGCTGCAAGACCTGCTGGCGCGTGCCGACGTGCTGGTGCAGAACCTGGCGCCCGGCGCGGCCGCGCGCATGGGCCTGGGGCACGAGGCGCTGGCCGCGCGCCATCCGCGCCTGGTGGTGTGCGACATCTCGGGCTATGGCAGTGACGGTCCCTACCGCGACAAGAAGGCCTACGACCTGCTGATCCAGGGGGAGGCGGGCTTCCTCTCTGTGACCGGCACGCCCGAGACGCCGAGCAAGTCGGGCGTCTCCATCGCCGACATCGCCGCCGGCATGTACGCATACAGCAACGTGCTGGCGGCGCTTCTGCAGCGCCAGCGCACCGGCCGCGGCTCGCGCATCGACGTGTCCATGCTCGAGTCGCTGGGCGAGTGGATGGGTTTCCCCATGTACTACGCCTACGAGGGCGCGCCGCCGCCGCCGCGCAGCGGCGCCTCGCATGCCACCATCTATCCCTACGGCCCCTTCCGTGCCGGCGACGGCCGCACCGTGATGCTGGGCCTGCAGAACGAGCGCGAGTGGAAGCTGTTCTGCGACAAGGTGCTGCGTCAGCCCGAACTGGCCACCGATGCGCGCTTCGACGCCAACGCCAGGCGCAACGAGAACCGGGCGGCATTGGAGGCCATCATCCTGGCGGCCTTCGGCGCGCTCGATGCCGACCAGGTGATCGCCCGCCTCGACGAGGCCCAGATCGCCAACGCGCATGTCAATGGCGTGGGCGAGCTCTGGTCGCATCCGCAGCTGCGCGCGCGCGGGCGTTTCCGGGCGGTGGCTTCTCCGGTGGGACAATTGCAGGCACTGCTGCCTCCGGGCCGCAACGACAGCTTCGACCCACGCATGGAAGCCATTCCGGCGGTGGGCGAGCACACCGAAGCCATCCTGCGCGAGCTGGGCCGCAACGACGCCGACATTGCGGCGTTGCGGCTGGCCGGCGCCATCTGACCATGAATGAACTCACCCTGGGCGACGCCGCCCTCGACCGCGACCACGCGCGGCTGCACGACCTGAGCGAGGAGCTGCTGGTGGCTGCCCCTGCCCGTTATGCGCACGTGGTCGACGAACTGCGGATCCACGCGCGCGCGCACTTCAGTGCCGAAGACGCCGATTTGGTGGACATGAAGGACGGCAATGCCAAATGCCACCTCGACGAGCACCAGGCGGTGCTGAAGTCGCTGGATGAGGTGCATGCCCTGCTGGTGGGCGACGAGCACGGGCCCGAGGCCAAGGAGCGGGTGGTGCGCAGCCTGGCCCAGGAGCTGCTGCGCTGGCTGCCGCACCACGTGCAGGAAATGGACGCCGGCGTGGCCACCTGGCGCTCCCGCCAGCGCTTCGGCGGCGCGCCGGTGCAGATCACGCGACGCCGGGACTAGCGTACGTCAAAGGAGGCGGCTGCGTTGCGGCCGAGCTACGCTTATTGGCCGCCGCAACGGCCGAGCCAGCCGCTCTGCGTCTCGTCCTACACCGGAATCAGCAGCCGCTTCCTACGATCGTCGCATGAGCAAACGCAGGAATGGCCCGTCGGCCCGCGAGCATGCCGGCGCCGACGATCGGCGCAGCCGCGGCGAGTCGCGCACCGCTGCGTACAACGCGCCCGTCGCCTCGGCCAACCGCATGCCCGCGCCGCACTATGGCCAATCCGAGTACGCCCGGACCGTGCAGCTGCAGCAGGACGTGGCGCGCGCGGACGGTGACTACCAGCGCCTGCGCAGCGCCTTCCTGGAGCAGGTCCGCCGCGATCCCACCCACGCAGTGGCGCTGGCCATGATTGGCGCCGACGTCGACCGGGCGCATGCCCGGCTGCAGGCGCTGCTCGGCGCCTCGGGCCTTCCACTCACGCACCAGCCTAGCGCGGTGCTGCTGCGCGACGCGCTGCGCGCCGACGACAATCGCTGACGGCCGGGGCGCTGCCGCGCCGACAGTGCTTCGGCTGTTGTTCCGAGCCGCGGCGCCGGGCGGCGGTCCCACCATCGGGATCAGGAGCGTTTACGACGATGACCGATCACGTGCCCAGCACCCACCGCCCCGTGCAGCCGGAGCCCGGCGAGGGACCGGCCGACGACGCGGCGCCCAATCCCACGCAATTGCCGGTGGAGCCGGAGTTCGGCCCGATGCTGCCGCCCGGCGAGCCGGAAGATCCCGGCGTGCGCACGCCACCGATCTGAGTCCAGGAGAGAACGCCATGCACAAGCCGCCCGAAGGCATCACTCCCCCCGCGCCGGGCCTTGACCACGAGGAGCCGGATCTCGGGGTGGAGGACGACATTCCCAGCGACGACCAAGGCGGTTCCGCGGCCGCAGGCGCCGAGCGCCGCGACCGCCACCAGGACAAGCCGACCCACCCGCCGGAGCGCGAATGAAGGCGAACGCCCCCACCCCGGCGCCTGCGCCGTCCGATCCCAAGCCGGCCAACCCCGAGCCCACCCCCACTCCGGTGAGCCGGGATCCGGAGAAGGGCGGCACCAACGATCCCGAGCAGGGCAAGCCGGAGCATCCGGGGCAGCACGGGTGGGCGACCACCCTGCGGCCCTAGGAGCCTGGGCCCACGCAGGCCCGTTGCTCTGCCGCCCAGGCCGCTAGGCCAGCATTTGCTGGGCGTCCTCATCGGCGCCGGCCAACGGCGTCGCCTTGGCCAGCGCCATCCACACGCCGAAGGGCAGGGCGGTGCGCGCCGGCCGCTGGGCGGCGCGGGCGACCACCAGCCGCGTGCCCTCGACCAGCATCACACCGCACTCCTGGGGCACGTCGTCCGGTCCGCCGATGGGGCGGCCGCGGGCGTCGCTGCCGAGGACGTACCAGCACTCGCCCAGGTCGCGGTAGGCGGCCCGCTTGGCTTCCTGCCGCAGGTCGGCCAGCAGGTCGGCCCGCCGCACCTTGATCTCGTGCACCACCGGCTCCACGTAGGCCTCCACCGAGGTGTGGCGGATCGAGAAGACGTCGGGGCGGGCCACGCACCAGCGCAGCGGCCGGGCCGGGTCGCCGCTGGGCACCTGGGCCCGCAGGCTGAGTCCGCGCCACGCCAGCCGGCCGGCACGGGCCATCTCCTGCGCCACCCGTTCCACCAGCTGCTCGTGCGCCGAAAGCGCCGCGCGGTTGCGCGCCAGGGCCTGCGCCATCCACTGCACACCCGGATCGGTGACGCGCAGCGTCTCGTGGCCGAGTGCCGAGCGCACCCGCTCCAGCAGGCCGGCGGCCAGCAGGTCGATCTCCAGCGCGTCCTGGCATGGCCATCCGGCCGACCGGTAGATGTCGCGCAGCCGCCGGGCATGGGCCCGCGTCAGCGCAGGTGGCTGCGCCGGCGATGGCACGGATGGGGAGATGGACTGCATGGCGGCAAGGGACAGTGTACGGCGCACGGTAGGCTGCCTCCCACGCCCCCACGCGCGCTCGGCTTATCGCTGTGGAGAGGGGCCTGCCCACAATGCACGCATGGTTGAGAAATCGATGGACACCCCCGCACGTGGCCCGCGCTTCGCGCCGATCTCCGGCGCGCCAGTCGCGCCCGTGGTCTACGGCATCACCGCCATCCACGTGGAGGGCGGCCAGGTCGCCGAGGTGATGATGGGCATGATCGATCCCAGCCTCGAACACTGGGACCACCGGCCCGCGCCCACGCGGCTGGTCGAGGTGGTCGACCGCCTGGTCGAGGGCGACACCGTGGTGACGCTGTTCCCGACCGAGCGCGGCACCCTGCGCCTGGGCTCGGAGGTCAAGGTCGACGTCCTGCCCGAAGGGATGGAGACGCTGGCGCTGGCCGAGGAGAAGCCCGGACAGCGCCTGATGGACCTGCCGCGGTTCTGACGCGGCCGGGGTCGGCTCTCAGCCCTGCACCGCCGGCGGACTCCCTGCCGTTCCTTCCGCTTCCACGCTTCGTACTGATCCTGCGGCTCCTGCGCCTCCTGCGGTTCCTGCGGTTCCTGCGGTTCCTGCGGTTTCCACGGCTCCTGCGGTTCCTGCGGTTCCTGCCAGCGGCAATGCGAGGCGCGCCCGGGTGCCCAGGTCGTCGCGTCCGAGGGTGAGCGCGCCACCATGCTGGCGGGCGATGCGGTCGGCGATCGCCAGGCCCAGTCCGCAGCCCGGCGCGCCGCCGCGGGCGTTGTCACCGCGCCGGAACGGCTGCTTCAAGGCTTCGGCGTGCGCCGCGGCGAGGCCGGCGCCCGCGTCCGACACATCGAGCCAGGCCTGGGTGGCGTCGCTGCCGACCCGGATCCGGACGGGCTCCTTGCCATGGCGGAACGCGTTCTCCACCAGGTTGTCGACGGCGCGCCGCAGCGACGCTTCGTGCCCCAGAGCCGCCGGCACCGGTCCGCCTTGCAGGAGGACGGCGCGCCCATGGTCGGCTTGCGCCCGGGCGACGCCCCGTGCCAGTGACCACAGGTGCAGCGGGGTCGACGGCGCCGGGGCATCGCTGCGTGCGAAGTCCAGGAACTGGGCCACGATGGCGTCCATCTGCGCGATGCTGCGGCGCATGCTGGTGAGCAGTTCGTCGTCCACATGCCGCGCGCTGAGCTCGACCCCGAGGTTCAGCTTGGTGAGGGGTGTGCGCAGGTCGTGGGACAGCCCGGCCAGCATCATGGCGCGGTCGCGGTCCGAGCGCTCCAGGTCGCGCACCATGGCGTTGAAGCTGCGGCTGACCGTGGCGACTTCGCGCGGTCCGTCCTCGGGCAGCGGTGGCGGCGTGTCGCCGCGGCCGACGCGCCGGGCCGCCTGCTCCACGCGGGCCAGGGGCCGGCCCACCCGCCCCAGCAACCAGAATGCCACTGCCATCCCCAGCGCGCTGCTGGCGGCGGTGGCGGCGATCCAGGCGCCGCTGTACGCGCGCGCCACGCGCAGGCCGGGCAGCACCAGCCAGTGGTCCACGCCATCGACGGCGAGGCGCAGTTCGAGGTGGCCATCGGCCTGGCGCCGCCAGGCCAGTTCGCCGTCGTCGCCGATCCGAGTGGCGACGGCCTGCACCAGGCGCCGCTCCAGGCGGCTGAGCCGGAGTGAGCGCGTGGCGTCCGCGCCCGCCGGATCGGATGCCGCCGCCATGCCATCGAGCGCGCGCGCATTGAAGGCGCGGACATAGGCGTCGCGTTGCGCGGGCGGCAGGGCCTGCAGCCCGGCGCGTAGCGCCTCGGCCGTCCGGGCGGTGCTCTCCGCGGCCTGGGCCAGCCGCGGGAGCACGACGAAATGACGCATGAGCGCGGCAGTCATGAGCTGACCCAGCACGACCAGCACCACCATCAGCAAGGCATAGCGTCCCCGCAGGCTGGCCGGCAGCCAGCTCATGACAGGCCCACGTCCGGCACGAACTCGTAGCCCAGGCCCCAGACCGTGCGGATGCGGCGCGGCTGGGTGGGGTCGTCCTCGACCAGCTTGCGCAGCCGCATGATCTGGACGTCGATGCTGCGCTCGGTGGCGGCGTGGCCCGGCCCGTATGCCAGCTGCAGCAGCCGTTCGCGGCCGAGCGGACGGCGCGGCTGCTGGGCCAGGGCGCGCAGCAGCAGGAACTCGGCGGTGGAAAGCGGCACTTCGCGGTCGCCGCGCAGGAGAACGCGCTGGGCCGGGCGGAGCACGAAGGGCCCGAAGCGGATCTCCGCCTGCTCGGAGGCGGCGGGCGCATGGTGCGCGCCCAGCACGCGCTGGCGGCGCACCAGGGCCTGGATGCGCGCGGCCAGCTCGCGCGGGTTGAAGGGCTTGGCGAGGTAGTCGTCGGCGCCGATCTCCAGCCCCAGGATCCGGTCCATGGGCTCGCCGCGCGCCGTGAGCATCAGGATGGGAATCGTCTCGCCGTGGGCGCGCAGGCGCCGGCAGGCGGCCAGGCCGTCCTCCCCGGGCATCATGATGTCCAGCACGAGCACGTCGAAGTGCTCGCGCCGCAGCAGGCGCTCGGCGTGCGCGGCGTTCTCCACCGTGCGAACGAAGAACCCCTGGTCGCCCAGGTAGCGGTGCAACAGGGCGCGCAGGTCCGCCTCGTCGTCCGCGACCAGCACGCGCCCCAGCGATCCGTTCATGGGCCCGATCGTAGCGAGTGGGCACGGTGGGCGGAAGCGGCGAAGTGATGACAAACCATGACAGCGCGGGCGCGGCTGTCATGGTTCGTCATGAAGCGGGCGGCGCCTGAAACCGCGCGTTCACCGCCAGCCGCCACAGTCGATTGCGCGACAGGGCCCCATCTGCCGCATCCACACGAAAGGAACCCCAGCGATGATCGCAACGACTGCTCCCCGCCTTCTTGTCCTCCACCTCGTCGCGGTGCTGGTGGCCAGCGCCGCCTTGCCGGCCCAGGCCCGCGGCCTGCGGGTCGTGCAGGCCCAGCCCGGCGGCGGCTTCGCCACGGC
>JAEZKX010000078.1 GCA_023436025.1 Pseudomonadota bacterium
GCGCCCAGCCGCTCGAAGCGCAGGTGCACCACGCCGCCGCAGCACTGCCCCAGGCTGGGGCCCAGCGCGTAACGGCGCAACTCCGGGTCCGCGCCGCCGGCGGCGAGCCGCGTGCGCCCCAGCGCGATGGCATCGAACTCCAGGTGGCCGCCGCCGATGGTGCCTTCCACCGCGTGCGCGAACACCAGCATCCAGGCGCCGGCCTCGCGCGGCACCGAACCCTGGGCGCTGTCGACGGTGACCAGCACGGCGTCCTCGGCCGAGAGCCTGCGCGTGATTTCTTCGATGAGCGGCATGCTTTACAGTGTTTCCGTCCGCAAGGACGTCCGTCGGGAGGGAAGCGGGTTCATCATGGCGCCCCGCGCCACCGCCGAGGCTGCATGCACGCCTTCCCACCGCCAGGAGCCATGATGAAGCATCCCCATCCCCTGCGCCACCTCACGCCCGCCGCCCTCGCCGCTGCGGCCCTGCTGGCGTCGTGCACCTCGGTGCCGCTCCACCCGCCTGCAAGTCCGGCGCCGGGCGCCGCCGCACCCGCCACGCCGCCGCAGCTCGCCGCCCGGCAGCCCACACCGGCCATGACCATCAAGACGTCCCAGGCTCCCAACCCGCGCGCCTACCGCGCCGATGCCGCCGCCCACCTCTACGAGCGCAATGCCGAGCGCATCTGGAAGGGCCGCCTGCCGCCCATGCTGTATGCCGTCGGCGTGCTGCAGGTGGAGGTGGACGGCCGCGGCGCCGTGCGCCAGCTGAGCTGGATGCGCGCGCCCCGGCATGCGCCCGAGGTCATCGCGGAGATCGAGCGGACGGTGCGCGCCGCCGCGCCCTTCCCCGTGCCGGCGCGCATGGGCAAGGTGGTCTACACCGACACCTGGCTGTGGCACAAGAGCGGGCAGTTCCAGCTGGACACCTTGACAGAGGGACAGGACTGAGGCGGGTGGCATGCGGCCGCCGGCATGCGCTGGGCGGCGCGCGCTGCCGCCGCATGGCGCGCTCGCTGCGCGCGCCCACCTTGCGGCCATCAGGACCCGCGGTAGGTCGAATAGCTCCACGGGCTCACCAGCAGCGGCACGTGGTAGTGCTGCGCCGTCTCGGCGATGCCGAAATCGAGGCTCACCCGATCCAGGAAGGGCGGCTCGGGCAGCGTGACCCCCTTGCCGCGGAAATAGGCGGCGACGTCGAACACCAGGCGGTAGGTGCCCTTCTTCAATGACGCGTTGTCGAACAGCGGCCCGTGGGGGTTGCGGCCGTCTTCGTTGAGCACGAAGCGCCTGACCAGTTGCGCGCCGTCCGCCCCTGTGGTGTAGAGCTCCACCGCCATGCCACCGGCAGGTGTGCCGTGCATGGTGTCGAGGACGTGCGTGCTCAGGCCCATCTTGCGCTCCAGGGAAGAGATTGTGTGCCGCAGTGTATACACTTTTGCGGGCCACGGCTATGATGCGCCCATGGAGAGCACCCCCACCGACGTGATCGTCGAGGCCATCACGCGGGCCATCGTCGAGCACCGGCTGCAGCCCGGCACCAAGCTGGCGGAGCAGAAGCTGGCCGACCACTTCGGCGTCTCGCGCACGCTGGTGCGGCAGGCGCTGTTCCAGCTGGTGCAGAACCGCCTGGTGAAGATGGAGAAGGCGCGCGGCGCCTTCGTGGCCGCGCCTTCGGTGGAGGAGGCGCGCCAGGTGTTCGCGGTGCGCCGCATGCTCGAATGCGAAATGGTGCGCGAGTTCGTCCGCGGCGTCACGCCGGCGCGGCTGAAGGCGCTGCGCGAACACATGGCGCGGGAGAAGGCCGCCATCGACCAGCGCGACGCCGCCCAGCGGGCGGAGCTGCTGGGTGACTTCCACGTGCGCATGGCCGAACTCACCGGCAACGAGGTGCTGGCCCAGATCCTGCGAGACCTGGTCTCGCGCAGCTCGCTCATCACGCTGATGTACCAGCGCGACGCCGCCGCCGCGCATTCGCAGGAGGAACACGTGGAGCTGGTGAAGGCGATCGCGGCGAAGGACGAGAAGCTGGCCGTGAAGCTGATGGACGAACACCTGCGCCACACCGAGGACAGCCTCGCCTTCCACAAGCCCGCTCCCAGCAACGACATCGCGCTCGCCCTGGCCTGAACCATGACCTACGACAGCACCGCCCCCTATCCACGCGACCTGGTCGGCTACGGCCGCAATCCGCCGCATGCCCGCTGGCCCGGCAACGCGCGCATCGCCGTGCAGTTCGTCCTCAACTACGAGGAAGGCGGCGAGAACAGCGTGCTGCACGGCGACGCCGGCTCCGAGCAGTTCCTCTCCGAGATGTTCAACCCGGCGTCCTATCCCGACCGGCACATCAGCATGGAGGGCATCTACGAATACGGCTCGCGCGCCGGCGTGTGGCGGCTGCTGCGCGAGTTCGAGAAGCGCGGCCTGCCCCTGACGGTGTTCGGCGTGAGCATGGCGCTGCAGCGTCATCCCGAGCTGACGCAGGCCTTCGTCGAACTGGGCCACGAAATCGCCTGCCACGGCTGGCGCTGGATCCACTACCAGAACATGGACGAGGCCACCGAGCGCGAGCACATGCGCATCGGCATGGAGATCATCACCCGCCTGACCGGCGAGCGCCCGCGCGGCTGGTACACCGGACGCGACAGCCCCAACACGCGCCGCCTGGTGGCCGACGACGGCGGCTTCGAGTACGACAGCGACTACTACGGCGACGACCTGCCGTTCTGGATGAAGGTGCGGCGCACCGACGGCGCGGTCGTGCCGCAGCTGATTGTTCCCTACACCCTGGACTGCAACGACATGCGCTTCGCGCTGCCGCAGGGCTATTCGCATGCCGACCCCTTCTTCCAGTACATGAAGGACAGCTTCGACGTACTCTATGCCGAAGGCGACGAGCGCCCCAAGATGCTGAGCATCGGCATGCACTGCAGGCTGCTGGGTCGGCCGGGCCGCATGATCGCGCTGCAGCGCTTTCTGGACCACGTCGAGAAGCACGACCGCGTCTGGGTGTGCCGCCGCATCGACATCGCGCGCCACTGGAAGCAGGCGCATCCCTTTACCGGAAGCTGACATGCCTCTCACCATCGACCAGATCAACGCGGCCACAGAGGCCGAGGCCGCGCAGCTGCTGGACGGCCTGTACGAACACTCGCCCTGGATCGCGCAGGCGGCGCTGGCGCAGCGGCCGTTCCGCTCGCTCAGCCACCTCAAGCAGGCCATGGCCGACATCCTGCGCGGCGCCGACCGGGAGCGCCAGCTGGCCCTGATCCGCGCCCATCCCGAGCTGGCCGGCAAGGCCATGGTGGCCAGGACGCTGACCAGCGAATCGACCGACGAGCAGAGCAAGGCCGGACTGACCCACTGCACGCCCGAGGAATTCGCGCGCCTGCAGCAGCTCAACGCCGACTACAACGCACGCTTCGGCTTTCCCTTCATCCTGGCGGTGCGCGGCCCGCGCGGCACGGGGCTGGACCGCCGGCAGATCATCGACACCTTTGCGCGCCGCCTGGACAACCCGCCGGACGTCGAGCTGGCCGAGGCCCTGCGCAACATCCACCGCATCGTCGAACTGCGGCTGAACGACAAGTTCGGCGTCGAGCCGGTGCTGGGCAACCTGGTGTGGGACTGGCAGGAGCGGCTGGCGCGCCACAGCGACCCGGGCTATGCCGAACGGGGCCAGCTCACCGTCACCTACCTCACCGACGCCCACCGCGCCGCCGCGCGCGAGATCGTGGCCGGCATGCAGGAGTGCGGCTTCGACACGGTGGAGATCGACGCGGTCGGCAACGTGGTCGGCCGCTACCACGGCAGCGGCGACAAGGTCCTGCTGACCGGCTCCCACTACGACACCGTGCGCAATGGTGGCAAGTACGACGGCCGCCTGGGCATCTTCACGCCCATGGCCTGCGTGCATGCGCTGTCGCGCGCTGGCCGGCGCCTGCCCTTCGGCATCGAGGTGGTGGCCTTCTCCGAGGAGGAAGGCCAGCGCTACAAGGCGACCTTCCTCGGCTCCGGCGCGCTCACCGGCGACTTCGATCCGGCCTGGCTCGAGCAGAAGGACGCCGACGGCGTGACCATGCGCGAGGCGATGCGCCACGCCGGGCTGCCCGGCACGCTGGAGGCGATCCACGCGCTGCGGCGCGACCCGGCCCGCTACCTGGGCTTCGTCGAGGTCCACATCGAGCAGGGCCCGGTGCTCAACGAACTCGACCTCCCGCTGGGCATCGTCACCTCCATCAACGGCGGCGTGCGCTACCAGTGCGAGGTGACCGGCATGGCCAGCCATGCCGGCACCACGCCCATGGACCGGCGGCGCGATGCCGCGGTCGCCGTGGCCGAACTGGCCCTGTACGTCGAGCAGCGCGCGCGCCAGGACGGCGATTCGGTCGGCACCATCGGCATGCTGCAGGTGCCCAACGGCTCCATCAACGTGGTGCCGGGCCGCTGCCTGTTCAGCCTGGACCTGCGCGCGCCCAACGACGCGCAGCGCGACGCCCTGGTGGCCGACGTGCTGGCGCAGCTGGCCGCGATCTGCGAACGACGCGGCCTGCGCCACGCCGCCGAACTGACCATGCGCGCGGCCGCCGCGCCCAGCGCACCGGCGTGGCAACAGCGCTGGGAGGCCGCGGTACAGAAGCTGGGCGTGCCGCTGTACCGCATGCCCAGCGGCGCCGGCCACGACGCCATGAAGCTGCACGAGGTGATGCCCCAGGCCATGCTGTTCGTGCGCGGCCAGAACGGCGGCATCAGCCACAACCCGCTGGAATCCACTACCAGCGACGACATGCAACTGGCCGTGGAGGCCTTCCAGCACCTGCTGGACCAGCTTGCCCAGGAGACGACATGAAGCCCTACGAACAACTCGACGCCTGGATCGACGCCCACTTCGACGAGGAGGTGCGCTTCCTGCAGGAACTGGTGCGCGTCCCCACCGACACGCCGCCGGGCAACAACGCGCCGCATGCCGAGCGCACCGCCGAACTGCTGCAAGGCTTCGGCCTGGAAGCCGAGCGCCATCCGGTGCCGGAAGCGGAGGTGCGCGCCTGCGGCCTGCAGTCCATCACCAACCTGATCGTGCGGCGCCGCTACGGCGAGGGCCGCACCATCGCGCTGAATGCCCACGGCGACGTGGTGCCGCCCGGCGAGGGGTGGACGCACGACCCCTACGGCGGCGAGATCGCCGACGGCAAGATCTACGGCCGCGCCGCCGCCGTGAGCAAGAGCGACTTCGCCACCTTCACCTTCGCGGTGCGGGCGCTGGAGTCGCTGCAGGCGCCCCTGCGCGGCGGCGTCGAGCTGCACTTCACCTACGACGAGGAGTTCGGTGGCGAGATGGGCCCGGGCTGGCTGCTGAAGAACGGCCTGACCCGGCCCGACCTGATGATCGCGGCCGGCTTCAGCTACGAGGTGGTCACCGCCCACAACGGCTGCCTGCAGATGGAAGTGACGGTGCACGGCAAGATGGCCCATGCGGCCATCCCCGACACCGGCGTCGACGCGCTGCAGGCCGCGGTGAAGATCCTGCATGCGCTCTATGCGCAGAACACGCTCTACCAGCAGGTCACCTCACGAGTGCCGGGCATCAATCACCCTTACCTCAACGTCGGCCGCATCGAAGGGGGCACCAACACCAACGTCGTGCCGGGCAAGGTGGTGTTCAAGCTCGACCGGCGCATGATTCCCGAGGAGGATCCGGTCGACGTCGAGGCTGCCATCCGCCAGGTGATCGCCGAAGCCGCGGCCGCCTGCCCCGGCATCACGGTGGAGATCCGCCGGCTGCTGCTGGCCCATGCGCTCCAGCCGCTGGCCGGCAACGCGCCGCTGGTGGCGGCGATCCAGCAGCACGGCAAGGAGGTGATCGGCCAGGACATTCCCGCCATGGGCACGCCGCTGTACACCGACGTGCGCCTGTACGGCGAAGCCGGCATCCCGGGCGTGATCTACGGCGCCGGCCCGCGCACGGTGCTGGAGTCGCATGCCAAGCGCGCCGACGAGCGCCTGGAACTGGAAGACCTGCGCCGCGCCACCAAGGTGGTCGCGCGCACCCTGTTCGACCTGCTGCAGTGACCACCCGCATCATCACCCACAGCGGCTCCTTCCACGCCGACGACGTCTTCGGCGTCGCGGTGCTGGCCGCGCTTCACCCCGACCACGAACTGGTGCGCACGCGCGATGCGGCGACGATTGCCACCGGCGACTTCGCCGTCGACGTCGGCGGCGAGTGGGACGCGGCGGGGGGACGCTTCGACCACCACCAGCGCGGCTTCGACGGCGCGCGCGAAGGCGGCGGCGAAGGCTATGCCAGCGCCGGCCTGGTGTGGCGCGAATTCGGCCCGCGCTACGTGCAGCAGGTGGCGCGCTCGCTGGGCCACGCCCTGGCGGCGGACGACGCGGCGGCCATCGCCGCGGACATCGATGCTTCCCTGGTGCGCTACCTCGACCTGGTCGACACCGGCGCCGCGGCCGTGGCGCCGGGCGCCTTCGGCCTGTCCAGCCAGGTCGCGGCACTGAATAGCACCTGGCTGGAGGAACAGCCGCTGGACACGGCGGGCCGCGCGCGGCTGCAGCTGGAGCGCTTCGTCGAGGCCCAGTCCGTGGTGCAGCGCTACTTGGAGCGCCTGGTGCTGCGCCGCATCGGCCAGGAACTCGCCGCCGCCCGGGTGCGCGGCGCCCAGCGCCTGCTCGAAGGCCGCCTGCTGCACCTGCCCGAAGGCGGCATGCCCTGGACCGCGGTCGTGCTGCAGGAGATGCCCGACGTATTGCTGGTGCTGTACACCGAGCGCGACGAAGACGGCGCGCGCCAGGTGCTGCGCACGGTGCCCAAGGAAGCCGGCTCCTTCGCCAACCGCATGGACCTGCCCGCGACCTGGGCCGGACTGCGCAACGAGGAACTGGCCGCGGCCAGCGGCGTGCCCGACGCGGTGTTCTGCCACACCAACCGCTTCATCGCGGTGGCGCGCAGCTTCGAAGGCGCGCTGCAGATGGCACGGCTGGCGCTGGACGCGGACGGGGCCTGAGCGCAGGCGCGCGCCAGGCGGCCGGCGGCCAGCGCCGGCTCATGCCCCCTGCGTGTTCACGTACAGCGCGTAGACCGAGTGGCTGGCCGCCATGAACAGGCGGTTGCGGTGCCTGCCGCCGAAGCACACGTTGGCGCAGCGCTCCGGCAGGTGGATGTGGCCGATGGCCGTGCCGTCCGGCGCGAACACGCGCACGCCGTCGAGGCCTTGCGGGTCGACGCCGGGCGCGCCGTTGCTGCCGAAGCCGCACCACAGATTGCCTTCGACGTCGACGCGGAAGCCGTCGAAGGCGCCGGGCCCGGCCGCATCCGCGGCCACCCGCTTGCGCGACAGCTTGCCCGCCTCGTGGTCGTATGCCCAGATCTTCCGGTGGGGCGTCGCCCGGCTCTCCACGATGTACAGCACCGATTCGTCCGGCGAGAACGCCAGGCCGTTGGGCGCGTCCAGGTCCGACAGCACCTGCTCCAGGCCGCCGTCGGGCGCCAGCCGGTACACCGCATGCGGCAATTCCTGTTCCGCCGGTTCGCCTTCCCAGTAGCCGCCGATGCCGAAGCTCGGGTCTGTGAACCACACGCTGCCGTCCTTCGCGCAGACGATGTCGTTGGGCGAGTTGAGTCGCTTGCCGTCGTAGCGGTCGGCCAGCACCGTGATGCGGCCGTCGTACTCGGTGCGGGTGACGCGGCGCGTCAGGTGCTCGCAGGACAGCAGGCGCCCCTGGCGGTCGCGGAAATGGCCGTTGGCGTTGTTCGAGGGCTTGCGGAAATCGCTGACCGCGCCCGAGGCCTCGTCCCAGCGCAGGATGCGGTCGTTGGGGATGTCCGACACCAGCAGGTAGCGGCCATCGCCGAACCACACCGGCCCCTCGGCCCAGCGCAGCCCGGTGAACAGGCGCTCCACCGACGCATTGAACAGCCGCAGTTTCAGGAAGCGCTCGTCCAGCACCTCGACCGCGGGGTCGGGATAGCGCAGGCTGGACGCGAAGTCGGGCGCGTTCATGCTGGCTCCGGACCTGCCGCAGGCGCCGGCGGCGACACGAGGACGGACGGGTGGCGTGGCGGTCGGCGGATCGGCATGGCAAGCCCTCCTGGCATGGCGGTCAGAAGCGCGGCTGCCGCCGGTGAAGGCCGGATCGTACTTCTTCATCTGGCCCAGGTCGTCCCGGCTGCGGATGCCGCAGCGCAGGTAGTTGTCGTGCAGGCGCGCCAGCGCGGCGCGGTCGAGCGTGGCGCCCAGGCCGGCGCCCGTGGGCACGCGGACGCTGCCCTCCTCGAAGGCGATGCGGCCGCCGGCGACGACCTCGTCGTCCTGCCACGGGTAGTGGGTGTCGCAGGCATAGGCCAGCACCGGCATGCTCGCGCACAGGTGCGTCATGGCCAGCAGGCTGATGCCCAGGTGCGAGTTGCTGTGCATCGACAGGCCCAGGTCGAAGGTGCGGCACAGCGTGCCCAGCCGCTGGGTGGCGCGCAGGCCGCCCCAGTAATGGTGGTCGCTCAGCACGATGCGCACCGGGCAGCCCATCTCCACGTTGCGGCGGAACTCGGGGAAGTCGGTGACGACCATGTTGGTGGCCAGCGGCACCTCGCATTCGCGCGCCACCGCGGCCATGCCGGCCAGGCCCGGCGCCGGGTCCTCGTAGTACTCCAGCACGCCGCGCAACTGCTGCACGATGCGCAGGCTGGTGGCGACCGTCCAGTTGGCATTGGGGTCGATGCGCAGCGGCATGCCGGGGAAGGCCTCGGCCAGCGCGAGGATGCCGGCCGCCTCGTCCCCGGGAGGCAGCGCGCCGGCCTTGAGCTTGATGCTCTGGAAGCCGTACTGGCCGATCATGCGGCGCGCCTGCGCCACCAGCTGCTGCGGCGTGAGAGCCTCGCCCCAGGCGTCGTCCGAGCCGGGGGCGTCGATGTGGCGGGCGTACTTGTAGAACAGGTAGGCCGAAAACGGCACGCGCTCGCGCGCGGCGCCGCCCAGCAAGTCGACCACCGGCGCATTGGCCAGCTGGCCCTGCAGGTCCAGCATGGCGACTTCGAAGGCGCTCACCACCTTGGCGACCGTCTTGGAGACATGCATGCCCGGCGCCAGCGAGACCTGCTGGCCGAGGAATTCAGACGCCGGCGGCGCGGGCGGCGCCACCAGCGCGGCGACCCGCTGCTCCATCGCATTCAGGTCCCAGGGCGACAGGCCCTGCAGCGCCGGCGCCGCCCGCTCCAGCGCTTCCAGCATGGGCAGGTCGCCGTAGCTCTCGTTGATGCCGACCCGCCCCGAATCGGTTTCCAGCTCGATGATGGAGCGCAGCGCCCAGGGTTCGTGGATGCCGGCGGCATTGAGCAGCGGCGGGTCGCGGAAGGCGACGGGCGTGATGCGGACGTGGCGGATGGCGTGCGAGGTGGCCATGTCGATCAGTGGATCAGCAGGCGGGGCAGCCACAGCGAGAACGCGGGCACGTAGGTCACCAGCAGCAGGCAGATCGTGAGCGCGCCGTAGAACGGCAGGATGGAGCGCATCACCTGCCCCACGGAGACGCCGCCGATGGCGCAGCCGACGAACTGGGTCACGCCCACCGGCGGCGTGTTCAGGCCGAGGGCGCAGTTGATCAGCATGATGACGCCGAACTGCACCGGGTCCATGCCGAACTGCACGGCGATGGGCAGGAAGATGGGCGTGCACACCAGGATGGTCGCGGCCATGTCCAGGAAGGTGCCCAGCAGGAACAGCAGGATGTTGATCATGAGGAAGATCACCCAGGGCTCGCTGCTGATGCTCTGCATCAGCGCCCCGGTCTTCTGCGGCACCTCGTACATGGCCATGAAGTAGCCGAAGGCCGAGGAGATGCCGATCAGCAGCAGCACCACGCCGGTGGTCTTGCAGGCCTTGGCGCAGGCCTTGAGGAAGTCCTGCCAGCGCAGCGACCGGTAGACCAGCGCCGTGACCAGCAGCGCCCACAGCACCGCGGTGGCGGCCGATTCGGCCGGCGTGAACACGCCCGACAGGATGCCGCCCAGGATGATGAAGATCACCAGCAAACCGGGCGCTGCCGCCACCAGCGCGCGCAGCACCTCGCCCCAGCCGGTGAAGCGGCCGCGCGTGGGGTAGCCGCGCTTGACCGCCACGTAGTAGGCCGCGCCCAGGTTGCACAGCGTCAGCAGCACCGCGGGGATGATGCCGGCCAGGATCATCGCCAGCACGCTGACCGAGGCGATGCCGGTGGTGGCCAGCGTGAAGATGATGATGTTGTGCGAGGTCGGCATCAGCACGCCGACCAGGGCGGAGTGGGTGGTGACGTTGACCGCGTAGTCGGCGTCGTAGCCCTCCTTCTTCATCAGCGGGATCATCACCGAGCCCATGGCGGAGACGTCGGCCAGGGCCGAACCCGAGACGCCGCCGAACAGCGTGCAGCCGATCACGTTGCTCATGCCCAGGCCGCCGCGCACGTGGCCCACCAGGCTGTTGGCCAGGCGCACGATGCGGTCGGCGATGCCGCCGTACAGCATGAGCTCGCCGGCGAACACGAAGAAGGGAATGGCCATGAACGAGAACACCTGCATTCCGCCCACCATCTTCTGGAACACGATGGGCACCGGGATGCCGGCGTACAGCACCGTGGCGATGGAAGCCAGGCCGATGGAGAAGGCGACCGGCACGCCGATCAGCAGCAGCGCGAGGAAAGTGACGGAGAGGACGGCCAGTTCCATGGATTCCTTGGGTGTCGGCGGGGTCAGTACCAGGCGGGCACGACTTCTTCGCCGCGCAGCAGGGCCAGGATGTGTTCGAGCGAGAACATCACGATCAGCACGCCGGCCACCACCAGCGCCAGGTAGTCGAGGCCGGCGGGCACGCCCAGCATGGGGTCGCGCTCGTCCCACTTCAGGCGGGTCCAGAGCCAGCCGCTGCTGGTCATGAAGATGCCGAACAGCGCCACCAGGGCGTGGATCAGCACTTCGACCTTCATGCGCAGGTGCTCGGGCAGCAGGGTGACCAGGGACTCCAGGCCGATGTGGCCGGCGTCGCGCACGCCCACGGCCACGCCCAGCGCCGTGACATAGAGCACCAGCTGCAGCGCCAGCGCCTCGGTCCAGGTGGGCGTGTCGTTGAAGACGTAGCGGCCGATCACCTGCGTCTGCACCGCGGCCACGAGGGCCAGCAGTCCGACGATGGCCAGCACCAGGCAGGCCTTGCTGAGGAAGGCGCAGAAGCGCGAATAGCGTCGCAGCGCGGGCGGGTGGGTCGCGGGCGGGTGGGTCATGGGGTGGATGGCAGGGGCGCAGGCACGCGCCGGGGCGGCGCGGCCGACGGCCGTCCGCTCCCCGCGACGCGCGCGCGTGGGCCTACTTGGTGTCCTGCACCGCCTTCACCAGCCGCTGCAGGTCCGGCGTGGTCATGAACTTGGCGTAGACCGGCTTCATCGCGTTCTGGAATTCGGCCTTGTTCACGTCCTTGACCAGCTGCGCGCCGGCCTTGACCACGATGTCGGTGGCCTTGGCCGTCTGCTCGTCCCACTTCTGGCGCTGGAACTTCACCGACTCCCTGGCCGTCTCGCGGAACATCGCCTGGTCGGCCGGCGACAGCTTGTCGAAGAAGACCTTGGAGATGACCAGCATCTCGGGCGCCATGGAGTGCTCGGTGTACGAGTAGAACTTGACCGCCTCGTAGTGCTTGAAGCCTTCGTAGGAGGGCTCGTTGTTCTCGGCGGCGTCGATCACGCCGGTCTTCAGCGCCGTGTAGACCTCGGCGGTCGGCATGGGCGTGGCATTGGCGCCCATGGCGCTGGCGATGGCCACCCACAGGTCGGACGGCTGCACGCGAATCTTCAGGCCCTTGGCATCGGCCAGCGTGCGCACCGGCTTCTTGGCGTAGATGGAGCGCGCGCCGCTGTCGTAGAAGGCCAGGCCGACCAGGCCCTGGTGCTCGCAGCCCTTGAGGATCTCCTCGCCCACCGGGCCGTCCAGCACCTTGCGCATGTGCTGCACGGAGTTGAACAGGAAGGGCATGGTGGGCACCAGGCTCTTGGGGCACAGCGCGTTGAGCGAGCTGATGTTGACCCGGTTCATCTCCAGCGCGCCGATCTTCACCTGGTCGAGCGTCTCCTTCTCGCTGCCCAGCGCGCTCTTGTTGTAGACCTTGATCCTGTACTTGCCGTTGCTGCGTTTCTCCAGCAGCTCGCTCATGTGCTTCACCGCCGCGACGGTGGGGTAGTCGTCGCTGTTGTGGACGTCGGCCGAGCGCAGTTCGGCGGCGCAGGCCGCGCCCGCGAAGCCGGTGGCGGCCAGCAGTGCGGCCAGGGGGCGGATGGAACGCATCATGGTCATCTCCTTGGGTGGTGTGGCGGTGGGCGGTGCGGCCGGCGCGGATCGCTCAGCCCGGCTCGAACGGGCCCTTGCGGACGAAGGCGCCGCCCTGGTAGAGGACGGCCGGATCGCTGCGGTCCAGGGCGGGCTGGGCGGTTTCGCGCGCGGCGCGGAAGGGCTCGGAGCTGTCGCGCGGGCAAAAGCCGATGTGGCGCGCCGGGGTGTTGTCCCACCAGCAGGTGGTGTTGTCGGACATGCCGTAGATCACCGCGTGGCCGGCCACCGGCGTGGTGAGACTGGCGACCACCAGCCGCTCGAGGTCGTCGTAGGACAGCCAGGTGGCCAGCATGCGGCGGTCGACCGGCTCGGGAAAGGAAGATCCGATGCGCAGGCAGACCGACTCGATCCCGTAGCGGTCGAAGTAGAAGCGCGCCAGGTTCTCGCCGAAGGCCTTGGACAGGCCGTAGTAGCCGTCGGGCCGCACCGGCATGGAGGGCGACACCACCTCGTCCTGGCGGTAGAAGCCGGTGACGTGGTTGGAGCTGGCGAACACGATGCGCCGCACGCCCTGGCGGCGCGCCGCCTCGTAGACGTTGTAGACGCCGATGATGTTGGCCTGCAGGATGGCGTCGAAGGGCTGCTCGGTGGAGATGCCGCCCAGGTGCACCACGGCGTCCATGCCGGCCAGCAGCGCGTCGACGGCGGCGCCATCCTCCAGCCGGGCCTGCACCACTTCTTCGCCCGCGGCGGCCGGCGCCAGCGTCGCCATGTCGCTCAACCGCAGCAGGCTGCAACGCGGGCGCAGGCGCGGCCGCAACTGCCGGCCGAGGCCGCCGGCCGCGCCCGGCCGGAGCACGCGGCCGAGGGAGAGCGCTGGAGCCTGGGTCACCGTAGGTCCTTTCCGGGTGGCAGCTGCTACATTCCCAGTTGCCATTCGTCGTCAGTCGTCGTACAACAGTATTCATGTCCGACCGGCTGTAACCGAAGAGGGTTAACCCTTATGAATGAAGTCGTCCACCGCCGCCGCCCCCGCAGCCTGGCCCACCACGTGGTGGACGCCCTGGCCGGACGCATCCGCGAAGGGACGCTGGCCACCGGCGAGAAGCTGCCCACGGAGGCGGCGATCATGGAGGAGTTCGGCGTCAGCCGCACCGTGGTGCGCGAGGCCATCTCGCGCCTGCAGGCCGCCGGCCTGGTCGAAACGCGGCATGGCGTCGGCACCTTCGTGGTGGGCCTGGGCGACGCGGCACCCTTTCGCATCTCGCCCGACCAACTGGGCACGCTGCAGGACGTGATCGCGGTGCTGGAGCTGCGCATCGCGGTGGAGACCGAGTGCGCCGCCCTGGCCGCCACCCGCCGCACGCCCGCCAACCTGGCGGCGCTGCGCAACGCGCTGGCCGCCTTCAACAGCGCCGTCGAAGGCGGGCGCGACGCCGTCGGGCCCGATTTCCAGTTCCACCTGGAGCTGGCCCGCGCCACCCAGAACCACCATTTCGTGGAACTCATGGGCACGCTGGGCGGCACCATGATCCCGCGCGCCCGGCTGGAGCCGCCCGGCCCGCTCACGCCCGAACGCGCCGCGTACCTGCGGCGCGTGAACACCGAGCACGAGAGCATCGTCGACGCCATCAGCCGCCAGGATCCGGATGCCGCACGCGCCGCGATGCGCACCCACCTGGCGAACAGCCGCGAACGGCGGCGGCGGTTGGCAGAAGGCCGGTAGACCGGGCGACGAATAGACCGGCAGGGTGTGCTCGCGCAGCGAGCGCACCCTTGCGCCTGCCGATTGAGACACGGAGCGGCTGGCGGTGGTGCGCTCGCTGCGGCAGCACACCCTACGACTGCGCAAACCCCGGGAAAACCGCATTGCGGCGTAGCACCTCAAGTTGTACGATGTCTTATCTCTCGCCCGAAAGCGCCCAATGTCCCCGAACGAACTCAAGACGGTCCTTTCCTCCGGCCTCCTGTCCTTCCCCCTCACCGACTTCGACCGGGAGCTGCGCTTCGACCCCAAGGGCTACGCCAGCCGCCTGGAATGGCTGATGCCCTATGGCGCCACCGTGCTGTTCGCCGCAGGCGGCACGGGTGAATTCTTCTCGCTGGCGCCGCAGGAATACGCCCAGGTCATCAAGACCGCGGCGGACACCTGCCGCGGCCGCGTGCCCATCGTGGGCGGCGCCGGCGGCGGCACCAGCCTGGCCATCCAGTACGCGCAGGAGGCCGAGCGCAACGGCGCGCAAGGCGTGCTGCTGCTGCCGCACTACCTGACCGAAGCCACGCAGGAAGGCCTGGTGCGCCACGTCGAGGCGGTCTGCAACAGCGTGCGGATCGGCGTCATCGTCTACAACCGCGGCGCTACCCGCCTCACCGCGGCGTCGCTGCAGGTGCTCGCCGGGCGCTGCGCGAACCTGATCGGGTTCAAGGACGGCCTGGGCGACATCGAGCGCATGGTCTCCATCCGCCGCACGCTGGGCGAGCGCTTCGTCTACATCGGCGGCATGCCCACGCACGAGGTCTACGCCGCGGCCTACCGGGCCCTGGGCGTGCCCACCTACTCCTCGGCCATCTTCAACTTCATCCCGCGCACGGCCATGGCGTTCTACGAGGCCTATGCGCGCGGCGACAGCGCCACCACCGACCGCCTGATCGACAGCTTCTTCCTGCCCTACCTCGCCATCCGCAACCGCGGCGAGGGCTATGCCGTGTCCATCGTCAAGGCGGGCGCCGCCATCGTCGGCCGCGGGGCCGGGCCGGTGCGCCCACCGCTGTCGGACCTGAAGCCGCAGGAAGTCGAAGAACTCCAGGCCCTCATCGCCGGGCTCGGACCGCAGTAGTTCCCGCAGTAGTTCCACCACCCCGAAGGAGACAACCATGATCAAGAAGACCCTGCTGGGCCTCGCGGTGGCGTTCGCCGCCGCCGCGGGCGCCCAGACCTATCCGGGCGACAAGCCGGTGACCCTCGTCGTGCCCTTCCCGCCGGGCGGATCGACCGACGCCATCGCGCGCGTGCTGGCGCAGGAACTGCCCAAGAAGATGGGCGGCAACTGGATCATCGACAACAAGCCGGGGGCCACCGGCACCATCGGCGCCGCCTTCGTCAAGCGCGCCGCGCCCGACGGCTACACCCTGTTCGTGTCCTCGCTGGGCCCGTTCGTGATCGCACCGCACCTGATCAAGGGCGTGCAGTACGACGCGCTGAAGGACCTCGACCCGATCACGGTCGCCGTGCAGGCGCCCAACGTGCTGGTGGTGCCGGCCGCCTCGCCCTACAAGAGCGTGGCCGACCTGCTGGCCGGCCTGAAGAAGACGCCGGGCAAGGTGAGCTTCGCGTCGTCCGGCAACGGCTCCTCGGACCACCTCTCGGCCGAACTGTTCTGGCAGCAAAGCGGCACCCAGGGCCTGCACATTCCCTACAAGGGCGGCGGCCCGGCCATCAACGACCTGCTGGGCAACCAGGTCGACTCGGCCTTCGTCAACATCAACAGCATCATCCAGCACATCAGGACCGGCAAGGTGCGCGCGCTGGGCATCTCGTCGGAGCAGCGCTCGCCGCTGCTGCCGGAAGTGGCGACGCTGCAGGAGCAGGGCGTCAAGGGCGCCGAAGTGCAGTCCTGGCAGGCCGTCGCCGGGCCCCGGGGCCTGCCGGCGGAGGTCAAGGCCAAGCTGCAGGCGGCGGTGGCCGCGGCGCTGAACGAGCCGGCGGTCAAGGACAAGCTGCTGGCGCAGGGCTTCGAGATCGTCGCCAACACGCCGGAGCAGTTCGCGCGCTTCCAGGCGGCCGAGTTCTCCAAGTGGAAGAACCTGATCGAGTCGCGCAAGATCACCGCCGACTGACGTGAGCGCACCGGTCGTCCGAAGCATGCGCGTGGTCCCGGTGGCGGGCCGCGACGGCATGCTGCTGAACCTGTCCGGCGCGCACGCGCCCTTCTTCACCCGCAACGTCGTCATCCTGACCGACAGCGCCGGCCACACCGGCCTGGGCGAAGTGCCCGGCGGCGAGAAGATCCGCCAGACGCTGGAGGAGGCGCGGCCGCTGGTGGAAGGCCAGGGCCTGGGCCATCTGCAGGCGGTGCTCAACGCGATGCGCACGAAGTTCGCCCACCGCGACGCCGGCGGCCGCGGCTTGCAGACTTTCGACCTGCGCACCACCATCCATGCGGTCACGGCCGTGGAGTCCGCGCTGCTGGACCTGCAGGGCCAGCACCTGGGCGTGCCCGTGGCGACCTTGCTGGGCGAAGGGCAGCAGCGCGATGCGGTGCAGATGCTCGGCTACCTGTTCTTCGTGGGCGACCGCAAGAAGACGACCCTGCCCTACGCCAGCGAGCCGGAGGCGGAAGACGACTGGCTGCGCCTGCGCCACGAGGAGGCGCTCACGCCCGAGGCGGTGGTGCGCCTGGCCGAAGCGGCGCACGCGCGCTACGGCTTCCAGGACTTCAAGCTCAAGGGCGGCGTGCTGCGCGGCGACGAGGAAGTGGAGGCGGTGCGCGCCCTGCACGAACGCTTTCCCCAGGCCCGCGTCACGCTGGACCCCAACGGCGGCTGGCTGCTGAAGGATGCGATCCGGCTGGGGCGGATGATGCAGGGCATCGTCGCCTACGCCGAAGATCCCTGCGGCGCCGAGGACGGCTTCTCCGGCCGCGAGGTGATGGCGGAGTTCCGCCGCGCCACCGGCCTGCCCACCGCGACCAACATGGTGGCCACCGACTGGCGCCAGATGGCCCATGCGCTGGCGCTGCAGTCGGTCGACATTCCACTGGCCGACCCGCATTTCTGGACCATGGCCGGCTCGGTGCGGGTGGCGCAGGCCTGCCGCGACTGGGGCCTCACCTGGGGCTCGCACTCCAACAACCACTTCGATATTTCCCTGGCCATGTTCACCCACGTGGGCGCAGCCGCCCCCGGCAAGGTGACGGCCATCGACACCCACTGGATCTGGCAGGACGGCCAGCGCCTGACCAGGCAGCCGCTGAAGATCGAGGGCGGCTACGTCCAGGTGCCGAAGAAGCCCGGCCTGGGCATCGAGCTCGACGAAGCGGAACTGCAGAAGGCCCATCGCATGTACCAGGAGCACGGCCTGGGCGCGCGCGACGACGCGATGGCCATGCAGTTCCTGGTGCCGGGCTGGACCTTCGACCCCAAGCGGCCCTGCCTGGTGCGCTGAAGGCCGGGGCTAGCATCAGGGCGCCAGCAGGCCATTCAGGAGTCGCCATGGGTCAGCCGCACACCATCACCATGCATGCCGCCGACAACGTGGCCATCGTCGCCAACACCGGCGGCCTGCCCGCCGGCACGCGGCTGGCCTCGGGGCTGGTGCTGCGCGAGGCAGTGCCGCAGGGCCACAAGGTGGCGCTGGTCGACCTGCCGGCCGGCGCCGCGGTGCGCCGCTACGACGTGACCATCGGCCATGCGCTGCAGGACATTCCCGCCGGCAGCTGGGTGCACGAGCGCCTGCTGCGCATGCCCGCCGCGCGCGGGCTGGACGACCTGCCCCTGGCCACGGCCCCGCGCCAGCCCCTGCCACCGCTGGAGGGCTACACCTTCGAGGGCTACCGCAACCCGGACGGCTCGGTCGGCACGCGCAACATCCTGGCCATCACCCAGACCGTGCAGTGCGTGGCCGGCGTCACCGGATACGCGCTGCAGCGCATCAAGTCCGAGCTGCTGCCGAAGTATCCCAACGTGGACGACGTGGTGGCGCTGGAGCACGGCTACGGCTGCGGCGTCGCCATCGACGCACCCGACGCGGCCATCCCCATCCGCACGCTGCGCAACATCAGCCTCAACCCCAATTTCGGCGGCGAGGTGATGGTGGTGAGCCTGGGCTGCGAGAAGCTGCAGCCCGAGCGCCTGCTGCCGCCCGGCAGCATCCCGCTGGCGGATGCGCGCGAAGCCGGCGCGCCCGGCCTCGACGTCGTCTGCCTGCAGGACGAGGCCCACGTCGGCTTCCAGTCCATGGTCGACGCCATCCTGCGCCAGGCCGAACAGCACCTGCGCCGGCTGGACGCGCGCCGGCGCGAGACGGTGCCGGCCAGCGAACTGGTGGTGGGCGTGCAGTGCGGCGGCAGCGACGCCTTCTCCGGCGTCACCGCCAACCCCGCCGTGGGCTTCTGCACCGACTTGCTGGTGCGCGCCGGCGCCAGCGTCATGTTCTCCGAGACCACCGAGGTGCGCGACGGCGTGGCGCAGCTCACGGCGCGCGCCGCCACGCCGGAGGTCGCCCAGGCCATGGTGCGCGAGATGGCCTGGTACGACGCCTACCTGCGGCGTGGCGCCGTCGACCGCAGCGCCAACACCACGCCCGGCAATAAGAAGGGCGGCCTGTCGAACATCGTCGAGAAGGCCATGGGCTCCATCGTGAAGTCGGGGACGGCCCCCATCAGCGGCGTGCTGGCGCCGGGCGAGCGGCTGCGCAACCGCGGCCTGACCTACGCCGCGACGCCGGCCAGCGACTTCATCTGCGGCACGCTGCAACTGGCCGCGGGCATGAACCTGCACGTGTTCACCACCGGCCGCGGCACGCCCTACGGCCTGGCCGAGGTGCCGGTGATCAAGGTGGCCACGCGCACCGAGCTGGCCCGGCGTTGGCACGACCTGATGGACCTCAACGCCGGAACCATCGCCGACGGCGGCGCCACCATCGAGGAAGTCGGCTGGGAGCTGTTCCACCTGATGCTGGACGTGGCCAGCGGGCGCCGCCGCACCTGGGCCGAAAAGTGGAAGCTGCACAACGCGCTGGTGCTGTTCAACCCGGCGCCGGTGACCTGAGCGCCGGCCTCGGTGCCCGCTCAGTGCTCCACCACCGCATCCTCGAACTCGATCTCCAGCAGTGTCCTGGACAGCGCCATCAGGTGCATGGGAGCGTCGCGCTCGGCGCGGTAGCCCTCGCCGGGGGCGAGGATGACGTCGCGGCAGTCGCCGTCCTGCGTGATCCAGATGCTGCCGCGCGCGCAGTTCACCTGGAAGGTGACATCGACCCGCTCGAAGATGGCGGCTTCGCCCTGCGCCAGTTCCACCACGAAGCGGCGCTTGATGCGCGCGCCGCCCTCGTAGCCGAAGCTGCGGGCCCAGCCGCCGGCCTGGTGATGGCTCAGCCTCTCTCGCATGAACTGCAGCGAGTCCTCTTTGTCCATGTTGTGCTCCTTTGCCGCCATGGTGCGGCCGCAACAGCCCGTGGGCGGACGGTACGGTCCCGCAGGCGGCGTCGGAGCGGTCCGCCGGCGCGGGTAGGGACAGCCGCCTGAACCGTGGATCGGCCAAGCGGGGCGGCGCGTGCGCAGCGGCGAGGCTGATGCAGCGCGCCAGGGCCGCGCCCGGCGGCGCAGGGGCCAGGTCGAGGCCGGCGCGGCACGGCCAGGCCGCGCCCGGCCCATGCGCTATGGGGCAGGGGGGTCAGCCCGGATGGCAGTCGCCGCTGGCCCGCCTTGCTGCGCCAGAAGGGCGCGCAGCTCCTGCAGCGGCGCAGCCCAGTCCCCAGGCCGCGCCTGCCGCAACAGGGTCGCGGTCGGGTACCAGGGTGAATCGCTGCGCCCGGCTAGCCAGCGGAAATCGGCGCTGAAGGCCAGCAACACATGGAGCCGGCAACCCAGGGCACCGGCCAGGTTGGCGATGACCGTGTCCACCGACACCACGGCATCCATCTGCACGGCCTGGGCCGCGGTATCGGGAAAGCCGTTCTCCTCGAACATCCCGATGCGCCCCGCCATCAACGCCCGGTCGGCCTCGCTCACGTCCTTTTGCAGGCACCAGTAGCGCGGGCCTTGCGGCAACGCATCCAGCAGGTCGGCCAGCGGGATGGAGCGGCGGCGGTCGGCCGCATAGCGCGGATTGCCGGACCAGGCCAGGCCGATGTGGGGCCCGCCGTCCGCCAGCCGGCTCCGCCAGCGGGCCACACGCTCGGCCGCGGGCCGCAGGTACGGGATTTGGGCCGGAACGGTCGCGACGGTGGTGCCGAAGGCCAGCGGCAGGCTCATGGAAGGGCACCAGGCATCGAAGGCCGGCAAGGCATCGTCCGGCCCCAGCACCTCGCAGCCGGCCAGCGTCTCGCGCAGCAGCGCCACCAGCGGCTTCTGCGCGCGCAGGAGCACGCGTACGCCTCGCGCCGCCAGCAGGGGCAGGTAGCGGCACAGCATGAGCGTGTCGCCCAGGCCCTGTTCGGCGTGCACCAGCAGCGTCCGGCCGGCCAGGTCTTCGGTGCCAGTCCACCGTGGGACCGGATAGTCCGGCAGGGGCACGCCCAGGCCGGCGGCCTGCCAGCGCCACTCGTTCTCGCGCCAGCCGCGCACGTAGTCGCCGGCCGCCAGCAGCGACTGGCCGAAGTTGAAGTGGACGTCGGCATCGTCCGGGGCCAGCGCCAGCGCGCGCTCGTAGTGCGGCAGCGCCGCGTCGTGGCGCTGCATCTCGCGCCAGGCATTGGCGATGTTCATCGCCACCGCGGCATCCGCGGGCGCCTGCGCCTGCGCCTGCTGGTAGGCCGCCAGCGCCTCGTCGTGCCGCTGCAGCACCTGCAGGGCGTTGCCGCGGTTCAATGCCAGCCCGGGGGCGCCGGGCGCCAGCGCCTCGGCCCGCTCGAAGGCCTCCAGCGCCTGCTGCGGCCGGCCCTGGCCCTGGCGGGCGACGCCCAGGTTCATCCAGGTCTCCCAGGCCTGCGGGTCCACCCGCAGGGCGGCTTCGCTAGCGGCCACGGCTTCGTCGTGGCGGTGCAGCGCCTGCAGGCTCGCGCCCTGGTTGGACAGTACGCGCGCGTCGCCGGGGCGCAGCTGCAGCGCGCGCGCATAGCAGGCGAGCGCCTCCTCGTCGCGGTGCAGCAGGTGCAGGGTCCAGCCCAGGTTGTTGTGGATCTCGGCGGCCTCGGGCTGGGCCGCGACGGCGGCGCGCAAGCCTTGCAGCGCCTCCTCCAGCCGGCCCTGCAGGCGCAGGACGGTCGCGCGGTTGTTCAGCGCCTCGGCGAAGCGCGGCATGCGCGCCAGCGCCTGGTCGTAGGCGGCCAGGGCTTCGTCGTGGCGGCCCAGGGACTTGAGCGCCAGCCCGCGGGCGTTGAGGATGGCCGGATGGCCGGGCGCGAGCTGCAAGGCGGCGTCCAGCGCCGCCAGCGCGGCGGCCTCGTCGCCCAGCGCCCGCTGCGCCAGGCCTTCGCGGAAGGTCAGTTCGGGGTTGCGT
>JAEZKX010000112.1 GCA_023436025.1 Pseudomonadota bacterium
CGCTTTGCCGCCGCCGCGGCCAGCGGCCAGCGCGCCGCCATCCGCGCGCTGCTGGCCGATGACGTGCACGCCATCGGCGATGGCGGGGGCAAGGTTCCGTCGGTGGCCGGCGGCATGCGCGGTGCCGACCGCGTGACCAACCTGTACTGGGCCCATGCCTTGCGCCTGGGCGCGCGGCTGCGCTACCGCATCGCCACGGTCAACGGCGAGCCGGGCCTGCTGCGCTACGTGGATGGCCAGCTGGAATCGGCCAACGCGGTGGTGACCGATGGCGCGCGCATCGTGGCGATCTACGCCATCCGCAACCCGGACAAGCTGGCGCGCGTGGGCGCCTGAGGCGATCCCCTGTCACACGGCGGCGGGCTGCCGCGTCTGGAAGGCACCAACCACTTCCAAGGAGCTTTCCCGTGTCCCCTCGCCTCGACTACTTCGCCCTGGCCCCCAAGTCCGCACGCGCGCTCTCGCAGCTGTCCCACGCCGCCGGCGCGACGCTCGACAAGCGCATCAAGGAGCTGGTCAACCTGCGCATCAGCCAGGTCAACGGCTGCGCCTTCTGCATCGACATGCACTGGGCCGACCTGCTGCGCCAGGGCATGGAGCCGCGCGCCGTCAACGCCGTGGCGGGCTGGCGCGAGGCGCACCGCTTCTTCGACGCCCGCGACCGCGCGGCCCTGCAGTGGGCCGAGGCGGTGAACGCGCTGCCGCAGCGCACGCCCAGCGATGCGGAATTCGACGAGGTGCGCCAGCATTTCAGCGATGCCGAAGTCGCCGAACTGAGCTTCAGCGTCGCTGCCATCCGGGCCTGGAACATGCTCAACGCGAGCTTCCACACGCCCGTGCCGGAGCTGCCGTACGTGGCGGGCTAGGACCGGCGTGCGCTCGCTGCGCGAGCGCCCCCTGCCGCCCTCGAATTTCCCTGCAGGACGTGCTCGCGCGGCGGCACGCCCCGTCCTCCCGATGGCTGCCGGCCTCAAGCCGGATGCGGCGCCGTCAACTCCGCCTTGCGCGCCTGCAGCTGCCCGCCCAGCCGCATCAGATCCATGTTCTTCGCGGCCCGGGCCCGCACGAACATCCTCTCGCGCTCGTCGTTCACGTGGTGCAGGATGGCGTCTTCCAGCGCCAGCACCAGCCTGGCGTCGCGTCGGTGGGCCGCGATCTGGGCGATCAGCGCGCGCGCCTCCTGGTGCTCCCTGCGCGCGTCGCGCAGCACCTCCTCGTCGCCGGTGGCCTGCTGGTAGGCCGGGTAGAAGATCTCTTCCTCGATGCGCATGTGCACCTCCAGCTCCTGGCAGATGCGCGCCGCCAGCAGCTGCTGGCGGCTGTCGTCGCGCGCGGCCTTGTACTGTTCGAACATGCGGATCACCTCGTTGTGATCGGCATCCAGCAGCAGGGTTGCGTCCTGTCGAGCCATCGCGTTCTCCTTTGCTTGCGATGGTCCACCCTAGCCCGCGCTGTCGCCGGGCCCATGGCGTGCGGCGCCGGCCTTGCTGTAGTCACGGGCCTACGGCCGCGCACTCCCCGGCGCTGTGGAATGATCGGGCCATGCCTTCTGCTCCCGGATTCGATACCCTCGCCCTGCCTCCCACCGTGCTGGACAACCTCAACCGTCTCGGCTACCACGCCATGACGGCCATCCAGGCGGCCGCCCTGCCGCCTGCGCTGCTGGGCCGCGACCTGATCGCCCAGGCCAAGACCGGCAGCGGCAAGACCGCCGCCTTCGCGCTGGCGCTGCTGGCGCGGCTGGACCCGCGGCGCTTCGCGGTGCAGGGGCTGGTGCTGTGCCCCACGCGCGAACTGGCCGACCAGGTCACCACCGAGATCCGGCGGCTGGCCCGCGCCGAGGACAACGTCAAGGTGGTGGCGCTGGCCGGCGGCGTGCCGCTGCGCGGCCAGGCATCCAGCCTGGCCCACGGCGCCCACGTCGTGGTCGCCACGCCGGGGCGCCTGCTCGACCACCTGGAGCGCGGCAACCTGCAGCTGGACGCCCTCAACACCCTGGTGCTCGACGAAGCCGACCGCATGCTGGACATGGGCTTCTTCGACGACATCGCCCGCGTGGCCCGGCAGTGCCCGCCGCAGCGCCAGACCCTGCTGTTCTCGGCCACCTACCCCGAGGGCATCGCGCGCTTGGCCGGCCAGTTCATGCGCGATCCGGTCACCGTGAAGGTCGAGGCCCAGCACGGCGGCGAACAGATCACCCAGCGCTGGTACGAGGTACAGGAATCGCAGCGCCTGCCCACCGTCGCGCGCCTGCTCGACCACTTCCGTCCCGCCAGCACGCTGGCCTTCTGCAACACCCGCGCCCGCTGCCGCGAGCTGGTGGAACTGCTGCAGGCCCAGGGCTACAGCGCACTGGCCCTGCACGGCGACCTCGAGCAGCGCGACCGCGACCAGGTGCTGGTGCGCTTCGCCAACGGCAGCTGCTCGGTGCTGGTGGCGACCGACGTCGCCGCGCGCGGCCTGGACGTGGAGGGGCTGGCCGCGGTCGTCAACGTGGACGTGCCGCCCGATCCGGAGGTGTACATCCACCGCATCGGCCGTACCGGCCGCGCCGGCGAGACCGGGCTCGCGCTGGGCCTGGCCAGCCTCGACGAAATGGGCGCGGTCGGCCGCATCGAGCAGTTGCAGGGCCGCGCGTCCACCTGGTATCCGCTGGATGAACTGGTGCCCGCGGGCGGTGGCCGGCTGCTGCCGCCCATGGCCACGGTCCACATCCAGGGGGGGCGCAAGGAGAAGATCCGTCCCGGCGACGTGCTGGGCGCCTTGACCGCGGACCTGGGCTACACGCGGGCGCAGGTCGGCAAGATCGACATCAACGAGTTCGCCACCTACGTGGCCGTGGAACGCGGCATCGCCAGCGAACTGGTGGCACGCCTGAACCAGGGCCGCATCAAGGGCCGCGGCGTCAAGGCGCGGCTGCTGCGCGACTGAGGACCAGCGCGTCCTTCCCATGCCGCGAGTCGCGGCAATCCTACAGGCGACGCCGCCATCGTCGCCCCTGCGCATCCCGGCAGCGCCCCTAAGCTGGGTTGATGACGACTCCGACGCCATGCACGCCGCGCTTCGCGGCTCGCCTGGGCGCCCTGGGCAGTGGCCTGCTGCTCGCCGCGTCCCTGTTCACCGCTGCCGCGGTCGCCGCCGACAAGCCGGCCGCAGCGCCGGCGGCCGCCACCAAGCCAGCCGCCAAGAAGGCCAAGGACAAGGCCGCGGCCCCGTCCAAGGCCGCCACGCCCCAGGCAAAAGCCAAGGCCAGCGGCGCCAGGCCCAAGGCCGCGTCGACGGCCAAGGCCAGCGGCAAGGCAGGCATCCCGTCGGCGGGCGGAAAGCCCGATGCCAAGGCTGCAGGCAGGACGGCGAGCAAGACGGCTGCCAAGACGACCGCGAAGAAGCCGCAGAAGAAGGACAACACGCCCGGGCCGCTGGCCAATTTCGGCAAGGTGGACGCGCCGCGCGAGGTCGTGCACGTGGCCAACTGGGTCTCCTACACCCGCAACTCCAACCGCAAGGCCTTCGTCCTCATCGACAAGAAGGATGCGCGCATGTACGTGTTCGACAAGCAGGGCAAGCTCAAGAGCCACTCGCCGGTGCTCCTGGGCAGCGCCGTCGGCGACCACACGGCGCCGGGCATCGGCAACAAGCCCTTGTCGCAGATCAAGCCGAACGAGCGCACCACGCCGGCCGGCCGCTTCTGGGCCCGGCCCGGCAAGAACAACCACGGCGAGGACATCATCTGGATCGACTACGATGCCGCGGTGTCCATGCACCGCCTGCGCAAGGTGAAGGAAGAGGAAAAGCGCGCCGACCGCATGGCCACGCCCGAAGCCGACGACAATCGCATTTCCAACGGATGCGTCAACGTGCCCCACAAGTTCTACAACACGGTGCTCAAGCCCACCGTGCTGCGCGGGGGCGCCTACGTCTACGTGCTGCCCGAGACCAAGACGCCACAGCAGCTGTTCGGCTCCTTCGACGTGCCGGCCAACGTGGCCAGGGCGCCGGCAGCGGACGCCAAGGGCTGAAGCCGGCGGCGGCCGGCGTGCGGCAGGCGCCGGCCGCGCCGACGGGAGGCGTCGCCCCATGACACCGCAGTTGCGCGAGGAGGAAGTCGAGTTCACCGCCATGCGCGCCCAGGGGCCGGGCGGGCAGAACGTCAACAAGGTGTCGAGCGCGGTGCACCTGCGATTCGACATCCGCGCCTCCTCGCTGCCGGAGCCGGTGAAGGCCCGCCTGCTGGCCTTGCCCGGCCGCCGCGTCACCAAGGAGGGCGTGCTGGTGCTGAAGTCGCAATCGGCGCGCAGCCAGGAACAGAACAAGGCGCAGGCGCTCGCGCGCCTGCAGGCGCTGGTGGACGAAGCCGCGCAGGTGCCCGAGATCCGCCGCCCGACCCGGCCGACCCATGGTTCGAAACAGCGGCGCCTGCAGGGCAAGGCGATCCGCTCGGAGATCAAGGCGGGGCGGGGCAAGGTCCACGAGGACTAGGGATTTCTGATCTCGTCAACGCCACGCTGATCGCAGCGCCACGGGCGAGCGCGATCCGGCAATGAAGCAGTTCGACAAGGGCAAGCGGTGGTACTCCGGCATGAAGGCGCAGGTGGCAGTGGATGCCAAGAGCAAGTTGAATCACCGTGGTGGCGACCTCCCGCAGTGGCTGGCGGCAAGATGCTGCCCGAGCTGCACGGCATGGAAACCAAGGTGACGGCTGCTTCAGGCCGGCGCTCAGCGGCAGCGCCAGCGCGCGCGCCAGGGTGTCGGTGCCGCCGCCGGCGGGCGAACTCCACCACCAGCGTTCCATCATGCTCTTCCGTGAAGGTTGGTCAATCGGAACGCGCGGGGTGGCTCCCGCGCCCATCGTCGGGAACGGGCGGACCGCGGCGCGACCTGCCCTCAATGGGGCAAGAGGGACTCCCGCAACACCGTCGCGAGCTCCCGTGCCTGCGCTTCCAGCGTCAGCCGGAAACCGTCCGCCGCCAGCGAGCGCGAGACGGCTCCCGGCACCAGCGCGCACACACGCGGCGCCTGGGCGCCCAGCCGTCGCTGCTCCTCCGGCGTCTCGACCTCCAGAACCAGCGTGGGCCGCGTGATGCGCGGCAGGTCCGCCTGCAGGTCGTGCGCGAAGTTGGCGCGGTACAGCGCCTGGATGCCGTCGAAGCACTCCAATTCGTCCAGCACCTCGCGCCGCGCCTGCGCGAGCGCCTTGGCACGCTGCGGGCCTTCTGCATCGAGCGCCGGCGGCCACCACAGCGCTTCGACACGGGCGCGCAGCGCCCGCCAGTCGCGCAACGCACGGGCCACCGTGTCGCTGCGGTCCTGGTCGGCGAAGTAGTCCTGGGTGCGCGCGCCGATGACGCGGTTGCGTTCCGCGTTGTCCGGGATCAGCGAGTGACTCTGGCCGGCGAGCACCAAGCGGTCGACCAGGCGCGGGGTGTGCGCTGCCAGCGATGCGGCGATCTTGTTGCCGGTGTGGAAGCCGTACACGTGCGCGGGCGCGAGGCCGAGCGCCTCGAGCACCTCCCCCATGCAGGCGGCCACATCCGCCAGCGTCGCGCCGGCAGGCAGCGGATCGGAATGCCCGCTGCCGAACAGGTCCGGCGCCACCAGCGTGAAGTCGTCGCGTAGCAGTGGCACCAGGTGGTCGAACATGCGTAGCGAGCGGCCGGCGGAGCCCAGCAGCAGCAACGCCGGCCCCGTTCCCTCGATGCGAAGGTGGACCTGCCCGAGCGCCGTGTCTACGTAGCGGCGGGACATGCCTGGCGCGCCGCTTCGCGACCAGCGATGCGACCGAACACCGACCCGGCCGTCAGGCCGGCGCCACCGGGGTACTTGCCGTAATAGAGGCCGCCCACCATCTCGCCGGCGGCGTAAAGGCCGGGCATGACCGGGCCTTCCTCGGACACCACTTCCGCGTTCGGCGTGACGGCGACGCCGCCATAGGTGCAGGTGATGCCGCAGCCGACTTCGTAGGCCACGAAAGGTCCCTTCTCCATCGGTACCGCCCAGTTCGTCTTGTCCACGGCCAGGCCGCGCGTGCGGCGGCCATCCAGCACGGCGGGATTGAAGGGCACGTCGCAGTCGACGGCGGCGTTGAATTCGTGCAACGTCTGCAGCAGGCGCGCGCGGTCTACGCCCTCGAGCTTGCCCACCAGTTCCTCCAGCGTATCCGCCTGGATACGCGTCGCGTGGCGCACGCGGTACTCGTCCGGCAGGAGCGCCGCGGTGGTCGCGTCGAACAGCTGCCAGCCGCGCGCGCCGGGCTGCTTGAGGATCTCCGCGCCCATGCGCGAGTAGGTGTAATTGCGGAAGTTGAGGCCTTCGTCGACGAAGCGCTCGCCGCGCGTGTTGACCACGATGCCCAGCGAGAAGTAGTTCTTCTGCTGGTTCAGCAGCGCCGGGTCGCCGAACTCCGGCGCGTTGGCGTCGTAGAAGACGCTGTGGCAGCCGGACCAGTGCCCCGGCCCCCCGGCGGCCCGCCCCCCCCCCCGCGCCACGATGCCGCGCGCGGCCGCTTCGTCATCCCGGCGCGGACCGCGCTGGTCTACGTCGCGCCATGACGGCCATGCACAAGGTCCTGCGCTCGGCGACGCTCGTCCTGGCGCTGTGCCTGGCG
>JAEZKX010000124.1 GCA_023436025.1 Pseudomonadota bacterium
CGCCAGTTCCGGGCGGGTGGCCGCGACCTTCCCGGCCAGCACGTGGAAGTTGTGCGCGCTGCGCTGCGCGGCCTGCAGCACCGCGAGCCGGCGGCCGAAGTTGTCGGCCTGCTCCAGCAGGTCGGCCAGCGCGGCGCCCTGGACGGCCCCCGCGTCGAGGCCGGCGCGTAGCTCTTCCAGCCACGGGCCACAGCGTTCGACCACCTCCTGCAGAGCGCGGGTTTCCAGCAGGAACTCGGACAGGGCCGGGCGCAACTCGGCGTCGGCGGCTTTGCAACGCGCGGCGAAGGAGTGGGCGTCGTCGACCAGCTGATCCATGCCGCGGCCGATCTGGCGGGCATGGTCCTGCAGTTCGCCGTACTGCTGGGCGACCTCGGCCGGCGTGGGCGCGACGACCGTCACGCTGTCGTGCAGGTCGATGAGCGCCTTCTCCAGCTTGTCCACCCGCCACGAGGTCTGCGCATAGACGCGGGCCCCCAGGGCCGACAGCACGGGCAGGTGGCCCGCCCCCGCCAGCAGCACCTTCTGCAGCCAGCCGGCGAGGTCCGAAAGGGTCCGCGCACGGGTGGCGTGGGCGGAGGGGGAAGGCAATTCCTGCATCGTGTTACTGAATGTTCGACGGGCGCGCACATTCTGTAACAGCCGCGCATCCTCACGCAAGTTTTCCGGCGCCCTCTGCGCGGGAGGCGCCACATGGGATTGTTCGGCCCTGCCAACTACTGCGCAGATGGCTGGCACGACCGGTGCAGGCCATCTCCAGGAAACAGCGGGGCCGCGCAGTCCCCAGGAACGGCGCATCCGCCATTTGCGCAGTGCACCATTGCCATCGCTTACAGGTGACACCTGCACCTTGCAAACACTGTCATCGCGCCGCCACAAAGCGACCCTACGATGGACCGCAAGCAAAGCGAAAGACAGGAGAGGTCGATGACGTCCGATTTCCGCATCGAGAGCAACCAGCCGATCGCCAGCCGCTTCCTGCCGGTGGCAGGTTCCCGCTCGTACGCCGTGCGCGACCGGGCGCTGGCCGTCAGCCTGGCGGCCAAGAGCTTCACCGCCGACAGCGAGATCCGCGTGGTGCACGTGCCCACCGGCGAAGTGGTGTTCCGCAAGCCCGCGCCCGGCCGCCCCCTGGCCGGCGACGAGGCCTGATCAGCGGCTGCGCAGCGTCCGGCTCAGGAGCACCACCGGGATCAGCCCGACCAGCACCAGGGCAAGCGATGGAAGGGCCGCCTCGCCCAGGCGCTCGTCGCGCGCCAGCTGATAGGCCACGACCGCCAGCGTGTCGCTGTTGAAGGGCCGCAGCACCATGGTGGCCGGCAGCTCCTTCATCACGTCGACGAACACCAGCAACGCCGCCGCGGCCGTCGAACGCTTCAGCAGGGGCCAGTGGACGCGCACCAGCAGACCCGGCCCCGAGGCCCCAAGCATGCGGGCGGAGTCGTCCAGCGTGGCCGGGATGCGCGCATAGCCGCTCTGCACCGATTGCAGCGCCACCGCCACGAAGCGCACGAGGTAGGCCCAGACGATGCCCAGGACGGTCGCCGTCATCCAGTAGCCCACGGCGCTCTCGGGCCAGGCCCGCTGCACCCAGCCCACCGGCAGCAGCAGTCCCACCACCAGCACGGCGCCCGGCACGGCATAGCCCAGCCCGGCGAGTTGCACCACCCCGCGCGTCACCCGGTCGGGCGCGCGGCGCAGGCGGTAGGCCAGCGCAATGGCGACCAGCACGGCCAGCGCGGCGCTGATGGCGCCCAGGCGCAGGCTGTTGAAGGCCCACTGCAGGAAGCGGTCCCAGGGCAGCACCGACCAGTCGGCCGCCAGCGGGCGCAGCATGAACAGCACGGGCAGCACGAAGCCCATCAGCACCGGCGTGGCGCACACCACCCAGGCCCAGGCGGCGCGGGCACCGCGCAGGCGCACCGGCTGCGCTTCGGCGCCGCCGCGGTTGCGCGTGCCGGCGAAGCGCAGGCGCTTCTGCGCCCGCGCCTCCAGGCCGAGCAGCAGGGCCACCACCAGCAGCAGCACCGTGGCGAGCTGGGCCGCGGCGATGCGGTTGTCCATGGCCAGCCAGGCCTTGTAGATGCCGGCGCTGAAGGTCTGGATGCCGAAGTAGCTGGCCACGCCGAAGTCGGCCAGCGTCTCCATCAGCGCCAGCGCCACGCCGGCGGCGATGGCGGGCCGCGCCAGCGGCAGCGCCACGCGCACGATGCGCCGGGCCAGGGGCGCGCCCAGCAGGCGCGCGGCCTCCATCAGCTGGGCGGCACGTTCGGTGAAGGCGGTGCGCACCAGCAGGTAGACATAGGGGTAGAGCGTGAACACGAAGACCCACACCGCGCCGGGCACGCTGCGCACCTCGGGGAACACGCGGCCCTCCAGCCCGAAGGTGGCGCGCAGCCAGGTCTGCAGCGGTCCGCTGAACTGCAGGAAGTCGGTGTAGGCGTAGGCGACTACATAGGCCGGCATGGCCAGCGGCAGCAACAGGGCCCACTCGAAGACCCGACGGCCGCGGAAGTCGAACAGGGTGACCGCCGCCGCCGTGCCGGCGCCCACCACCGCCACCCCCAGGGCCACGGCCACGCACAACACCAGGCTGGTGACCGTGTAATCGGGCAGCACCGTGGCCGCCATCTCGCGCAGCACCTGCGCGCTGCCGTCGCCCCAGGAGAACCACGAGGCGAACACCGCGAGCACGGGCAACACCAGCAAGCCGGCAAGAAGCAGCAGGGGCAGGTCGGACAGCCGGCGCAAGGAGATCCCGATTTGATGCAAATGAGAATTGTAAGCATCTAGAATCGGGCCCATGCACATCGAGCTGCGCCGGCTCAGCGTCCACTACCCCGGCCAACCCCGTCCCGCCGTCAGCGAAGTCTCGCTGGGCCTTGCCGCCGGCGCCATCGGGGTATTGATCGGCCCCTCAGGCTGCGGCAAGACGACGCTGCTGCGCGCGGTGGCCGGCCTGGAGCCGGCCAGCGGCGGCGAGATCCTGATCTCCGGGCGCAGCGTCGCCGCTCCCGGCCTGCACGTGCCGCCCGAGAAGCGCCAGGTCGGCATGGTGTTCCAGGACTACGCGCTGTTCCCGCACCTCGACGTCGCCGACAACGTCGGCTTCGGCCTCGACCGCCGGCTGGCGCGCAGCGCCCGGCGCGCGCGCATCGCCGAGGTGCTGGAACTGGTGGGCCTGGCCGGCAGCGAGCGGCGCATGCCGCACGAACTCTCCGGCGGCCAGCAACAGCGGGTGGCGCTGGCGCGGGCGTTGGCGCCGCGGCCGCAACTGCTGTTGCTGGACGAGCCCTTCTCCAACCTCGACGTCGAGCTGCGCGAGCGGCTGGCGCACGAGATCCGCGCCATCCTCAAGGCGGCGCAGGCCACCGCCCTCTTCGTCACGCACGACCAGCTGGAGGCCTTCGCCATCGGCGACGCCATCGGCGTCATGCACGAGGGCCGGCTGCACCAATGGGACGACGCGTACAGCCTCTACCACCGGCCGGCGACCCGCTTCGTGGCCGACTTCATCGGCCACGGCGTGTTCGCGCCGGCCACGCTGCGGCGCGTGGGCAACAACGTGGAAGTGCACACCGCGCTGGGCGCGCTCACCGACGGCTGCGAATGCCCGCTGCCCAGCGGCTTCAGCTCGGCGCAGTGCGAGGTGCTGCTGCGCGCCGACGACATCGTCCACGACGATGACGCGCCGGTGAAGGCCGAGATCCTGCGCAAGGCTTTCCGCGGCTCGGAATTCCTCTACACCCTGCGCCTGGCCACCGGCGAAACCGTGCTGGCCCACGTGCCGAGCCACCACGACCACAAGATCGGCGAGTGGATCGGCATCCGCGCCCAGGTCGACCACGTGGTCACCTTCCAGCGCGAGTCCGGGGCGGCGGCGGCGCCGATCGCGTCCTTCCCGGTCTAGACGTCCTGGGCTCCCAGCGGCGCCCCGTCGCGTCAGGCGCGGAGTTCGTCGACCGCGGCTTGCAGGTCCTGCGCCCAGGCGCGCCGGTCGCGGCCCTGCGCCAGTTGCGGCACGCCGTAGCGCACCCGCGCCTCGAACGCTGGTCCGGCCACCGTGCGCCACAGCGAGCCCACCAGCGTGTCGTCGCCCAGGTAGGCCGGTCCCGCGCTCGGGGCGCCGGTGGCGGCATCGATGTAGCGCAGGCCCACTGGCTGCACCGGCGCGCCGGCGGACACGGCCGCCTGGATCAGGTTGGCATGGAAGGGCAGCAGCGTCCCGCCGTCGCCGGTGGTGCCCTCGGGGAACACCGCGACGATCTGGCCCGCGCGCAGGCCCTCGGCCATGTGGTGCACCACCCGCATCGCATCGCGCCGCTTCTCGCGCTCGATGTAGAGCGTGCCGCCCCCGGTGGCCAGCGTGCCGATCAGGGGCCAGTGCCTGACGCCGGCCTTGGACACGAAGCGGCAGTGCCGCGCCGCGTGCATCACCAGGATGTCGAGCCAGGAGAGGTGGTTGGCCACCAGCAGCACCGGGCCGGTGTCCGGCGGCATGCCTTCCACCCGCAGCGGGATGCCGAGGATCTCCAGCATGCGGCGCGCCCAGGCCTGCACTTCCGCGTCGCGGCGCGGCTGGCTCCAGCGCGGAAAGCGCAGGCGGATGGTGCACCAGCCGCCGAACGCGTGGAGCAGCGCGTGCAGCAGGCGCCAGGCGGCGCGCAGCGACCTCACTGCGCTGGGGCCCGGCCCTCGTAGGCGACCTGGCCGCCGACGATGGTCCAGCGCACGCGCCCCGGCAGCTCGTGGCCGGCGAAAGGCGTGTGCCGGCCCTGGCTGCGCAGCGCCGCGGGCGTCACCGTCCAGGCGTCCTGTGGATCGAAGATGCAGACGTCGGCGACGCCGCCATCGACCAGCTGGCCGGCACTGGCCTGCAGCGTGCCCAGGGCCGGGCCCAGCACGCGCGCCGGCTCGCTGGTGAGCACGGCCAGCGCGCGCGTCAGGCCGACGCCGCTTTCCTGGCCCCAGCGCAGCGCCAGGCCCAGCAGCAGCTCCAGGCCGGTGGCGCCCGGCTCCGCCTCGGCGAAGGGCAGCGTCTTGGCGTCCTCGTCCACCGGCGTGTGGTCCGAGACCAGGGCATCGATGGTGCCGTCGGCCAGGCCCTCGCGCAGCGCGTCGCGGTCGCGCTGCTGGCGCAGCGGCGGGTTCAGGCGCATGCGGCTGTCGAAATAACCGATGTCGACGTCGGTGAGGTGCAGCGAGTTGATGCTGACGTCGCAGCTGACCGCCAGCCCCTCCGCCTTGGCCTCGCGCACCAGCGCCACGCCCTTGGCGCTGCTGATGCGGCACAGGTGGACGCGCGCGCCGGTGCTGCGCATCAGCTCGAAGATGGTGTGCAGCGCGATCGTCTCCGCCGCCACCGGCACGCCGCTGAGGCCCAGGCGCGTGGCCAGCGGCCCGCTGGCCGCCACGCCCTTGCCCAGGTAGTACTCCTGCGGCCGCAGCCACACGGCAAAGCCGTAGGTGGCGGCGTACTGCAGCGCGCGCTGCAGCACCTGCGTGTTCTGCAGCGGCACCTCGGCCTGGCTGAAGCCGACGCAGCCGGACTCGGTGAGTTCCGCCATCTCGGTCAGCACCTCGCCGGCCAGGCTGCGCGTGAGCGCACCCAGCGGGAACACGCGCGCCTGGTGCAGCTTCTCGGCGCGGAAGCGCAGCATGTCGACCAGGCCGGGCTCGTCGAGCACCGGATCGGTGTCGGGCGGGCAGACCAGGCTGGTGACGCCGCCGGCCACCGCCGCGGCCATTTCGCTTTCGAGCATGCCCTCGTGCTCGTGGCCAGGCTCGCGCAGGCGCGCCGCCAGGTCCACCAGGCCAGGCGCGACGATGCAGCCCCTGGCGTCGATGGTGCGGTTGGGCGCGAAGCCCTCGGGGATGTTGCCCACGCCGATGACGCGGCCGGCGGCCAGCGCCACGTCGCAGCGTTCGTCGAAGTTGTTGCCCGGGTCGATCACCCGGCCGCCGCGGATCAGGATCTTCATGCGGCCTCCCGCGTGTGGCTGGCCACGATGGACATCACCGCCATGCGCACGGCGATTCCGAAGGTCACCTGCGGCAGGATCACGCTCTGGCGACCGTCGACCACCGACGAGTCGATCTCCACCCCCCGGTTGATGGGCCCCGGGTGCATCACGATGGCGTCGGGCTTGGCCAGTGCCAGCCGCTCGGGCGTGAGGCCGAAGCGCTTGAAGAACTCCTGCGACGAAGGCAGCAGCGCCCCGCTCATGCGCTCGTTCTGCAGCCGCAGCATGATCACCACGTCGCAGCCCCTCAGGCCCTCTTCCAGCGTGTGGCACACGCGCACGCCCATCTGCGCCATGTCGTTGGGCACCAGCGTCTTGGGCCCCACCACCCGCACCTCGGCGCAGCCGAGCGTGGTCAGCGCGTGGATGTCGGAGCGCGCCACGCGCGAATGCAGCACGTCGCCGACGATGGCCACCGTGAGGTTGGAGAAGTCCTTCTTGAAGTGCCGGATCGTGTACATGTCGAGCAGCCCCTGCGTGGGATGCGCATGGCGGCCGTCGCCGGCATTGACCACGTGCACGTGCGGCGCGACGTGCTGCGCGATCAGGTAGGGCGCGCCCGATTCGCTGTGGCGCACGACGAAGATGTCGGCGGCCATGGCCGACAGGTTGGCGATGGTGTCCAGCAGCGATTCGCCCTTGCTCGCGGAGGAGCGCGCGATGTCGAGGTTGATGACGTCGGCCGACAGCCGGGTCGCGGCGATCTCGAAGGTGGTGCGGGTGCGCGTGCTGTTCTCGAAGAACAGGTTGAACACGCTCTTGCCGCGCAAGAGCGGCACCTTCTTCACCTCGCGGTCGCTGACGCTGACGAAGTTGGAAGCGGTGTCGAGGATGTGGACCAGGATGTCGCGGGGCAGGCCTTCGATCGACAGCAGGTGGATCAGCTCGCCGTTGGCGTTGAGTTGCGGATTTCTCTTGTAGAGCATGGTGGATGGGTCAGCCGGCGTTCTCGAGCTGGAAGCTGAAGCGACCGTCGTCGCCGCGTGCCAGGGCCAGCAGCTGGTCGCCGGGCAGGGCGACGCGCGCGGCCGCGAAGTCGGCCTGCACCGGCAGCTCGCGGCCGCCGCGGTCGACCAGCACCGCGAGTTGCACGGCGGCGGGGCGGCCGTAGTCGAACAGTTCGTTGAGCACGGCGCGGATGGTGCGCCCGGTGTAGAGGACGTCGTCGAGCAGCAGGATGCGCGCGCCGTTGACGTCGAAATCGAGCCGGGTCTGCGCCGTCACCGCCAAGCCGCGCCGCGTCAGGTCGTCGCGGTGCATCGCCGAGGAGATCACGCCGGCCGTGCCGGGCAGGCCCAGGTCCTGGTGCAGGCGCTCGGCCAGCCAGGCGCCGCCCGAGGTGATGCCCACCAGGCGCGTGTCGGCGCCGCGCAGCGACTGCACGCCGCGCGCGAGCTCGCGGTAGAGGGCTTCGGCGTCGAGGGTGAGCGCGCCGGAGGTCTGTGTAGGTTCAATGGCCATGGGATACGGGCTCAGGACGCGAAAGTCGCAAAGGTTTCGCAAAAGTCGCAAAAGGACTCCAACTTCCAAAGAAGACTTTCATGGTCTTTCGCGACTTTCGCGACTGTTGCGAAACCTTTGCGACCTCTGAGTCCGGCTGTCCGCATTGGGTGTTTGCAATCAAGGGAGGCTCCTCAAGAATTGCTCCAGGATCACGCAGGCCGCGCCGGCGTCGGCGTCGGCGTAGTCCGCGCCGCCGGCCACCGTGCTGTAGCGCTCGTCCACCTCGTACACCGGCTTGCCGCAGCGGCCGCGCAGCTGGCGGGCGAACTTGCGGGCCCGGTCGGTATTTTCGTGGCTGGCGCCATCGGGGTGGAAGGGGACGCCGACGACCAGCGCGTCGGGCTGCCACTCCTGCACCCGCGCCACCGCCTGGACGATGCGGGCATCGCCTTCGGCGCGGATGGTCGGCTGCGGCGTCGCGCTGCGCAGCATGCGGTTGCCCACCGCCACGCCGGTGCGCTTGAGGCCGAAATCGAAAGCGAGGAAGGTCTGGAAATGCGAAGGGACTTCCGCCGCGGGCGACTCAGGCATGCCCCGCGCCCGGCGACAACATCCAGGCCTGCAGGCCCAGCAGTCCGAGCGCCTTGTCGTAGCGCTCCTCGATCGGCGTGTCGAAGATGACCCTGGGGTCGGCCTCGACGGTGAGCCAGCTGTTCTCGGCCAGCTCGGATTCCAGCTGGCCCTCGCCCCAGGCGGAGTAGCCCAGCGTCACCAGCACCTTGCGCGGGCCGGCGCCGGTGGCGATGGCCTCAAGCACGTCCTTGGACGTCGTCATCTCCAGCCCGCCCGGGATGGTCATGGTGGACGCGTAGACGGACTCGCTGGCGTCGGCGCCTTCGGCCTGAACCGCCTCGTGCAGCACGAAGCCGCGCTCGGTCTGCACCGGGCCGCCCTGCAGCACCGGCGTGCGCGCCAGGTCGGCGCGGCCCAGGGGCAGGTCGACCTTCTCGAACAGGTTCTTCAGGTTGATGTCGGTCGGCTTGTTGATGACCAGGCCGAGCGCGCCGTGGGCACCATGCTCGCACAGGTACACCACGGAACGGGCGAACGACGCATCCTGCAGGCCGGGCATGGCGATCAGGAAGTGGTGCGTCAGATTGATCTGGTCGGCCTCGGTGGGCATGATGGCGATTTTAGTTCGCGATGGGCATTCCGTACGAAACCGGCCTTTGCTGGCTGCGCCGCGACCTGCGCGTGGCCGACAACGCCGCGCTGTATCACGCGCTGACATCCTGCCGCCAGGTGCATTGCGCCTTCGTCTTCGACACGGCGATCCTGGACCCCCTGCCCCGCGCCGACCGCCGGGTGGAATTCATCCTGCAATCGGTGGCCGACCTCGATGCCGCCTTGCGCACGCTGGCCGGTCCGCAGGCCGGGCTGGTCGTGCTGCACGGCGCCGCCGCCGAGGAGATCCCGCAGCTGGCGCAGCGCCTGGGCGCCCAGGCCGTGTTCGCGGCGCACGCCCACGAGCCGGCGGCGCGCGCGCGCGACCCCCTGGTGCGCGCGCGCCAGGCCGCCGCGGGCATCGCCCTGCACACCGCCAAGGACCAGGTGGTCTTCGAGCGCGACGAGGTGAAGACGCAGGCCGGCCAGCCTTATTCCGTCTTCACGCCCTACGCACGGGCCTGGCTGGCCCGGCTGGACGGCTTCTACCTGAAGCCCTACCCGGTCGAGAAATACGGCGATCGGCTGGCGCCGCGCCCCGAAGGATTCCGGGCGCTGCCCACCTTGCAGGCGCTGGGCTTCGAGAGCACCAACCTGGCCCAGTTGGGCCTGCAGGGCGGCAGCACGGCGGGCGGCCGCATGCTGGAGGCCTTCCTGCGGCGCATCGACCGCTATGCGCAACTGCGCGATCGGCCCGCGGTCAACGGCACCAGCTGCCTGGGCGTGCACCTGCGCTTCGGGACCCTGTCGATCCGGCGGCTGGCAGCGCTGGCCCTGGCGCGCGATTCGGAAGGCGGCGCCACCTGGCTGAAGGAACTGGCCTGGCGCGACTTCTACTTCCAGGTGCTGGCCAACTTCCCGCAGGTGGGCACGGGCGCGAGCTTCCGCCCCGAATACGACCGCATCGCCTGGGAAGAAGGTCCGGCGGCCGACGCGCTGTTCGCCGCCTGGTGCGAGGGCCGCACCGGCTATCCGCTGGTGGACGCGGCCATGCTGCAGTTGAACCGCACCGGCTTCATGCACAACCGCCTGCGCATGGTGAGCGCCAGCTTCCTGTGCAAGGACCTCGGCATCGACTGGCGCCGCGGCGAGCGCTACTTCGCCGAGAAGCTCAACGACTACGACCTGGCCGCCAACAACGGTGGCTGGCAGTGGGCGAGTTCGTCGGGCTGCGATGCCCAGCCCTGGTTCCGCATCTTCAATCCGGTGACCCAGGGCCGGCGCTTCGATCCGGAGGGCGAGTTCGTCCTGCACTACCTGCCGCAACTGGCGGCGCTGCCGAAGGCGGCGCGCCATGCGCCCTGGGAAGCCGGCGGCGTGCCGGGCTATCCGCCGCCCATCGTGGACCATGCGCAGGCGCGCGAGAGGACCCTGCGCCGCTATGCGGTGGTGAAGGGCTGAGGGCGGCGCCGCCTGCGCATGGGCGGGCGGCGCGGCCTGGCGACGGTCAGGCCGTGACCGCCGCCTTGGCGTAATGCCGCACCAGGCCCAGCAGCTCCTCTTCGGAGTACGGCTTGCCAAGGTAGTGGTTCACGCCCAGCTCCTTGGCGTGCTCGCGGTGCTTCTCGGCGATGCGGGAGGTGATCATCACGATCGGCAGCGGGCGCAGGCGCTCGTCGCCGCGGATGTTGCGCGCCAGGTCGAAGCCGTCCATGCGCGGCATCTCGATGTCCGACAGCACCACCGCCGGCAGTTCCTCGGCCAGGCGCTCCAGCGCCTGCAGGCCGTCGGCCGCCAGGGCGACCCGGTAGCCTTCGCGCTGCAGCAGGCGCTGCGTGACGCGCCGCACCGTGATCGAATCGTCGACCACCAGCACCAGCGGCACCGCGGGCGCGGCCGCCACCAGCGCCTGCGGCGGCCGGGCGTCGCGCGCCGCCGCCTGCTGGCCCGCCGGCTGGCCCGCGGCCCGGCGCGCCCGCGCCGGCAGGCCGTCGGCCGCCAGGGCGACCCGGTAGCC
>JAEZKX010000136.1 GCA_023436025.1 Pseudomonadota bacterium
ATGCACAGCATGCCGGCCAAGGTCAGCCGGTCGGCGGCGCTCGGCGGCAGCCAGCGGCGCGCGCCCATGGCCAGCGGCGTCAGCACGGCCGAGGCCAGCAGCAGCAGGGCCGGCGCGATGCCCGCCGCCAGGCCCAGGGGCGGCAGCAGGCGGATCCCGAGGACCAGGTGCAGAAGGGACGACAGGACGACCATCGGGCGCATGACTGCATGTGAGTCTGCACCCTGGCGGGCGCAAGAGCTCAGCGGCCTTTCATGTAAGCTTGCGTTCAGCGTGCGCCCGCTGCTGGGGCGCTGGAAAAAATCAACGACTTTGAGGAGACTTTCATGCAGATAGATGTCGCCGCCGGCAGTCCCGCCGGCGAGGCAGGCGTCGTCGCCAGCCAGCCACCCGCGAGGCTGGTCATTGGCGTTCCGCGCGAGACGGCGGCGGGCGAGAAGCGCGTGGCCACCGTGCCGGAAGTGGTGCAGAAGCTGGTCAAACTGGGCTTCGCCGTGGTCGTGGAAAGCGGGGCGGGCGACGCCTCGAACTTCTCCGACGACACCTACCGCGCCGCCGGCGCCGAGGTGGTGCCCACCGCCGCCGAGCTCTGGGCGCGCGCCGATATCGTCTTCAAGGTCCGTCCGCCGACGCCGCAGGAAGTGGCGTCGCTGCGCGAGGGCGCCACCCTGGTCGGCTTCGTCTGGCCCGCCCAGAATCCCGAGCTGATGCAGCAGCTGGCGGCGCGCCGCGCCACCGTGCTGGCCATCGACGCGCTGCCGCGCCAGCTGTCGCGCGCGCAGAAGATGGACGCGCTGACCTCCATGGCCGGCATCAGCGGCTACCGCGCCGTGATCGAGGCGGCCAATGCCTTCGGCCGCTTCTTCAACGGCCAGGTCACCGCCGCCGGCAAGATCCCGCCGGCGCGCGTCTTCATCGCCGGCGCCGGTGTCGCCGGCCTGGCCGCCATCGGCACGGCCGCCAACCTGGGCGCCATCGTGCGCGCCAACGACACCCGCGCCGAGGTGGCCGACCAGGTCGTCTCGCTGGGCGGCGAGTTCGTGAAGGTCGACTACGAGGAAGAGGGCTCGGGCGGCGGCGGCTACGCCAAGGTCATGAGCGAAGGCTTCCAGCAGGCGCAGCGCGCGATGTACGCGCGCGAGGCGAAGGACGCCGACATCATCATCACGACGGCGCTCATTCCGGGCAAGCCCGCGCCCAAGCTGATCACCGCCGAGATGGTGCGCAGCATGAAGCCCGGCAGCGTGATCGTCGACATGGCGGCCGAGCAGGGCGGCAACTGCGAGCTGACCGTGCCCGGCGAGGCCGTGGTGCGCGAAGGCGTCACCATCGTCGGCTACACCGACCTGGCCAGCCGGCTGGCCAAGCAGTCGTCCACGCTCTATTCCAACAACCTGCTGCGCCTGGCCGAGGAACTCTGCAAGGCCAAGGACGGCCGCATCGACGTCAACATGGACGACGATGCGATCCGCGGCCTGACGGTGATCAAGGACGGCCAGATCACCTGGCCGGCGCCGCCGCCCAAGCTGCCCGCCGCCAAGCCACCGCAGGCCAAGCCGGCGGTGGTGGCCGCCGCGCCCAAAGGCCACGGCCACGGCGCCGGCGCACCGATGTCGGCCAAGACGCTGGCCATCGTGTTCGGCATCGGCGCCCTGCTGTTCCTGCTGGTGGGCCTGTATGCGCCGGCCAGCTTCCTGTCGCACTTCACCGTGTTCGTGCTGGCCTGCTTCGTCGGCTACATGGTGGTGTGGAACGTCACGCCCTCGCTGCACACGCCGCTGATGAGCGTGACCAACGCCATCTCCTCCATCATCGCCATCGGCGCGCTGATCCAGGTGGCGCCGCCGCTGGCCGGCGCCACCGCCGACCGGCCCTCGGGGCTGATCCTGGGCCTGGCCGTGCTTGCACTGGTGCTGACGGCCATCAACATGTTCGGCGGCTTCGCGGTGACGCGGCGCATGCTGGCCATGTTCCGCAAGTGAAGGGGACGCCATGAACGCCAGCCTCGCGACCGTCGCGTACATCGGTTCGACCATCCTCTTCATCCTCAGCCTCGGCGGCCTCTCCAATCCGGAGACGGCCCGCCGCGGCAACCTGTTCGGCATCATCGGCATGGCCATCGCCGTGCTGGCCACCTTCTTCGGCCCGCGCGTCACGCCGGCCGGCTATGCCTGGATCGTCGGCGCCCTCGTCGTCGGCGGCGCCATCGGCCTCTTCGCCGCGAAGAAGGTGCAGATGACGCAGATGCCGGAACTGGTGGCGCTGATGCACAGCCTGGTGGGCCTGGCGGCCTGCCTGGTGGGCTTCGCCAGCTACGTCGACACCTCCACCGTGTTCCCCACGGCCGCCGAGAAGCACATCCACGAGATGGAGATCTACATCGGCATCCTGATCGGCGCGGTCACCTTCTCCGGCTCCATCGTCGCCTTCGGCAAGCTGTCGGGCAAGATCGGCGGCAAGCCGCTGCTGCTGCCAGGGCGCCACTGGATCAACCTGGTCGGACTGCTGGTGGTGATCTGGTTCGGCCGCGAGTTCCTGCGCGCCGAGAGCATCGAAGCCGGCATGGTGCCGCTGCTGGTGATGACGGTGATCGCGCTGCTGTTCGGCATCCACATGGTGATGGCCATCGGCGGCGCCGACATGCCAGTGGTGGTGTCCATGCTGAACAGCTACTCGGGCTGGGCCGCCGCGGCCACCGGCTTCATGCTGAGCAACGACCTGCTGATCGTGGTCGGCGCGCTGGTGGGTTCCTCCGGCGCCATCCTCTCCTACATCATGTGCCGGGCGATGAACCGCAACTTCCTGAGCGTGATCGCGGGCGGCTTCGGCACCGGCGGCGGCGCGCCCAGCGGGGGGGCCGGCGGCGAGCAGCCGGCCGGCGAGGTGTCGCCCATCGGCGCGGCGGAGACGGCCGAACTGCTGCGCGATGCCAAGAACGTGATCATCGTGCCGGGCTACGGCATGGCGGTGGCGCAGGCCCAGCACGCGCTGCGCGAGATGGCCGACCACCTGAAGAAGGAAGGGGTGGACGTGA
>JAEZKX010000309.1 GCA_023436025.1 Pseudomonadota bacterium
CGCCCAAGCCGCGCCACCGCAGCCCACCCGGGCGCGCGACGACGCCTTCCGCGGCTGGGCGACGGCGCTGCAAGGCTGCCGCAGCGGCCACACCGCGCTGATCCGCCAATGGGAGCTCACCACCGACGCCGACTGCGACACCTTCAGCCTGCGCAGCTACCGGCCCGCCCTGGCCATGGCGGCGTTCAGCGACCGCGTCAACCGGCAACCCAGCTCGGGCAATCCCGCCAACAACGCCGACCGCTCCATCGACTACAGCAGCAAGGAAGTCCGCCTGCAGCTGTCGGTGCGCAGCAAGCTGTTCAAGAACATGCTGGTGGCCCCGGCAACCGGGGCCAGCGACTCGCTGTGGTTCGCCTACAGCCAGCAGTCGTACTGGCAGCTGTTCTCGCCTTCGATCTCGCGGCCCTTCCGCGCCACCGACCACGAGCCGGAGCTGTTCTACGTCTACCCGCTGAACATCGGCCTGGGCGGCTGGAATCTGCGCTATGGTGGCGTCGGCATCGTCCACCATTCCAACGGTCAGTCACGCCCCTACTCGCGCAGCTGGAACCGCGCCTTCCTGATGGCAGGCGCGGAGTCCGACAAGTTCCAGGTGCAGGCGCGCGCGTGGAAGCGCATCGACGAGGACCGCGACAACGACGACAACCCCGGCATCAGCAACTACTACGGCCGTGGCGAGCTGCAGGTCAGCTGGCGGCCGGACAGCAAGCACTCGGTGGTGGCCACGGGCCGCTACAGCTTCGGCAACAGCTCGCGCGGCTCCGCGCGGCTGGAAGTGTTCCGCACCCTGGCGCAGGGCGAAGACTCGACCGGCGGACTGCAGCTGTACCTGCAGCTCTTCACCGGCTATGGCGACTCACTGATCGACTACAACCGCCGGCGCACGGTGTTCGGCCTCGGGCTGAGCATGGCGGAATGGTAGGCAGGGCTGCGGCCGGCACGCCCCGGGCCTCGTGCCCGCCGCGTGCCACGCTGCCGCTGCGCCGACGTCAGAGCGCCAGCTCGTACTGCACCGTCAACGGTGCGTGATCGCTGAAGCGCGTGTCCCGGAAGATCGAGACCTCGCGCGCCGTCTGCGCCAGCGCCGGCGTGGCGATCTGGTAGTCCAGGCGCCAGCCGACGTTCTTGGCGCGGGCCTGGCCGCGGTTGCTCCACCAGGTGTAGCAGTCGTCGGTGGTGTCGGGGTGCAGGTGGCGGTAGACGTCGACCAGGCCGGTCTCGGACAGCAGCCGCGTCATCCAGGCGCGCTCCTCGGGCAGGAAGCCGCTGTTCTTGCGGTTGCCCTTCCAGTTCTTCAGGTCCTGCTCCTTGTGCGCGATGTTGATGTCGCCGCACAGGATGAAGTCGCGCTGCTGCTTCAGCGCCACCAGGTAGGGATCGAACACGTCGAGGAAGCGGAACTTGGCGGCCTGGCGCTCCTCGCCGGAGGAGCCGCTCGGGAAGTAGCAGCTGATGATGGACAGCTTGCGCTGGGGCGTGTCGAAGCGCAGCTCGACGTAGCGTCCCTCGTTGTCGAACTCCTCGCAGCCGAAGCCGGTGATGACGTCGCTGGGCTCGTGGCGGGTGAACGCGCCGACGCCCGAGTAGCCCTTCTTCTGGGCGAAGTGGAAGTGGCCCTTCAGCCCGGCCAGGGCGTCGAACTTGCCCGCCACGTCGGCCGCCTGGGCCTTGACCTCCTGCACGCAAATACAATCTGGCAGGGTTTGCACCAGCCACGGTTCGAGACCCTTGCCGTGCGCGGAGCGGATGCCGTTCAGGTTGAGGCTGGTGAGTTTGAACAAGGACTTCGGCATGGTGGACAAGGACAGCCGCGATGGGCTGGCGCAGGATTTCGTGGAGTTCGCGGTGCAGTCCGGCGTCTTGCGCTTCGGCGAATTCAAGACCAAGGCGGGGCGGCTTTCGCCCTACTTCTTCAACGCGGGGCTGTTCGACGACGGCGCCAAGCTCGGCCGGCTGGCCCAATTCTATGCACGGCGCATCCTGGACTCGGGCATCTCGTTCGACATGCTGTTCGGGCCGGCCTACAAGGGCATCCCGCTGGCCGCCGCGGTGGCCATCGAGCTGGCCCGCAGCGGCCGCAACGTGCCCTATGCCTACAACCGCAAGGAAGCCAAGGACCACGGCGAAGGCGGCTCGCTGGTGGGCGCGCCTGTGCGCGGGCGGGTGCTGGTCGTCGACGACGTCATGTCCGCCGGCACCGCCGTGCGCGAGTCCATCGCCCTGATCGAGGCTGCAGGCGCCACGCCACACGCGGTCGCGATCGCGCTGGACCGCCAGGAAAAGGCGACCGACAATGGCCAGGACGCGCCGTGGAGCGCCGTGCAGTATGTCCGCGACAAGCTGGGTCTGCAGGTGTGCGCCATCGCCCGCCTGGCCGACCTGCTGGACTACCTGCAGGTGCACGCCGGCGACGAACTGGGCGCGCACCATGCCAAGGTGCTCGCCTACCGCGAACGTTACGGAGCCGGTTGAACAGGAGGGGGCATGGCCACTTGGGTGCGGGCAGCGGCGGCGGCGGGTTTGCTGGGCGTCCTCGCCGGCGCCTGGGCCCAGGGGCCCCGGGTCTATGCCTGTACCGACGCCCAGGGCCGGCGCCTGACGGCCGACCGCCCCATCCTGGAATGCATCGACCGCGAGCAGAAGGTGATGGGCGTGAACGGCGTCCGCATCACCGTGCCGCCCACGCCGACCGCGCGCGAGCGTGAAGCGCAGGCCGAACAGGAAAGGCGCGCCGCCGAGGAGCGGCAAAAGCTCGCCAATGCCCGCCGGGCCGACCGCGCACTGCTTGGGCGTTACCCCTCCCAGGCCGTGCACGACCTGGAGCGTGCCAAGGCCCTGCAGGCCGTCGAGGATGTCGTCGCCGGCCTGCAACGGTACCTGGACGAACTTCACGCACAGCGGAAGAAGCTGCTGGAGGAAACCGAGTTCTACAAGGGTCCGGCGCAGTACCCGCCCCGACTGCAGCGCCAGCTGCAGGAAAGCGAGCAGGCCATCGCCGCCCAGCGGCGCGCGCTGGCCGCCCAGGCCGAGGAGAAGAACCGGGTCGCAGCCAGGTTCGACGAGGAACTGGCGCGGCTGAAGACCCTGTGGGCGCCGCCGGTGACGGCGGCGAACCCCTGAGGCGGCCGACGCGGCCGACGCGGCCGCCCCACCCGCCGCGCGGCGCCTACTGGACGCCCAGCTTCCGGCGCAGCATCTCGCCGACCTGCTGCGGATTCGCCTTGCCCTTGGAGGCCTTCATGGCCTGGCCCACCAGGGCGTTGAAGGCCTTGTCCTTGCCGGCGCGCACCTGTTCCACGTTGGCGGGATTGGCGGCGATCACCTCGTCGACGATCTTCTCCAGCGCGCCGCTGTCGTTCATCTGCTTCAGGCCCTTGGCCTCGATGAGCGCGTCGACATCGCTGCCCTCGCCGCTCCACAGCGCGTCGAACACCTGGCGGGCGGCGTTGTTGGACACCGTGCCGTCGGCGATGCGCCGGATCAAGCTGGCCAGCGTCGCCGCGGCCACCGGCGCATGCTCGATCGCCAGGTCGCCCGCATTCAGCCGCTTGGACATCTCGCCCATGATCCAGTTGCTGGCCAGCTTCGGCTGGCCGCTCGCCTGGGCTGCCTCCTCGAAGTACGCGGCCATTGCCTTGCTCTGGGTCAGCGTGGTGGCGTCGTATTCCGGCAGGCCGTAGTCGTCGACGAAGCGCCTGGCCATCACGCGCGGCAGCTCCGGCATCTCGCCCTTCACCCGCTCGACCCAGTCGGGGGCGATCACCAGCGGCGGCAGGTCCGGATCGGGGAAGTAGCGGTAGTCGGCCGCGTCTTCCTTGGTGCGCATGGCGCGCGTCTCGCCGGTGTCGGGGTCGAACAGCACGGTGGCCTGCTCGATCGCATGGCCGTCCTCCAGCTGCTCGATCTGCCAGCGCACCTCGAAGTCGATCGCCTCCTTCATGAACTTGAAGGAGTTGAGGTTCTTGATCTCGCGCCGCGTGCCGAAGGGCGCGCCGGGCTTGCGCACCGACACGTTGGCGTCGCAGCGGAAGCTGCCTTCCTGCATGTTGCCGTCGCAGATGCCGATCCAGGTGACGATCTTGTGCAGCTCCTTGGCATAGGCCACCGCCTCGTCGGACGAGCGCATGTCGGGCTGGGTGACGATCTCCAGCAGCGGCGTGCCCGCGCGGTTGAGGTCGATGCCGGACTGGCCGATGAAATCCTCGTGCAGCGACTTGCCCGCGTCCTCCTCGAGGTGGGCGCGCTCCAGGTGCACCACCTTCTTCTCGCCGTCGACGAAGAACTCGATGGCGCCGCCCTGCACCACCGGGATCTCGTACTGCGAGATCTGGTAGCCCTTGGGCAGGTCGGGGTAGAAGTAGTTCTTGCGCGCGAAGATGCTGCGCGGCGCCACCCGCGCGCCGATGGCCAGGCCGAAGCGGATGGCGCGTTCGACCGCGCCGCGGTTCATCACCGGCAGCGTCCCCGGCAGCGCCAGGTCGACCGGCGAGGCCTGCGTGTTGGGCTCGGCGCCGAAGGCGGTGGGCGAGCGGCTGAAGATCTTGCTGTGCGTGGACAGCTGCGCGTGCGTCTCGAAGCCGATGACGACCTCGTAGCCCTGGACCAGTTTGCTCATCACACCCCCTCCGGCTTGCGCAGGTGGAAGTCGCTCGCCTGCTGGAACCGGTGCGCCGCGTTCAACAGGCGCGCTTCGCCGAAATAGTTGCCCAGCAGCTGCAGGCCCACCGGCATGCCGCCTTCGCCGAAGCCGCAGGGAATGCTCATGCCGGGCAGGCCCGCCAGCGAACCCGGCAGGGTGAAGATGTCGGCCAGGTAGTCGGCCAGCGGATCGTTGCCGTGCTCGCCCAGCTTCCAGGCCACCGTCGGCGCCACCGGGCCGGCGATCAGGTCGCACTGCTGGAACGCCTGCTGGAAGTCGTCGGCGATCATGCGGCGGATCTTCTGCGCCTGCAGGTAGTAGGCGTCGTAGTAGCCGTGCGACAGCACGTAGGTGCCGACCATGATGCGGCGCTTGACCTCGTCGCCGAAGCCTTCGGCGCGGGTCTTCTTGTACATGTCCAGCAGGTCGCCGTACTGCTTCGCCCGGTGGCCGAACTTCACGCCGTCGAAGCGCGACAGGTTGGACGAAGCCTCGGCCGGGGCGATGATGTAGTACACCGGGATGGCGAGCTCGGTGCGCGGCAGCGAGACCGGCACGAGCCTGGCGCCCAGGGATTCGTAGACCTTCAGCGCCGCGTCGATGGCGGCGCGCACGTCCGGGGCTAGGCCCGCGCCGAAGAACTCCGCCGGCACGCCGATGCGCAAGCCCTCGATGGAGCCGTCCAACCCGCGCGTGAAGTCTTCCGCCGGCATGTCCAGCGAGGTCGAATCGCGGTCCGGATCGGGGCCGCAGATCGCCGACAGCAGCAGGGCGCAGTCCTGCGCCGTGCGCGCCATCGGGCCGGCCTGGTCCAGGCTGGAGGCGAAGGCGATCATCCCGTAGCGGGAGGCGCGGCCATAGGTGGGCTTGATGCCGGTGATGCCGCAGAACGAGGCCGGCTGGCGGATGGAGCCGCCGGTGTCGGTGCCAGTCACCGCCGGCGCCAGCCGCGCCGCCACGGCCGCCGCGCTGCCGCCGGAGGAGCCGCCCGGCACGCGGCTGGCGTCCCAGGGGTTCTTCACCGGCTGGTAGGCGGAGTTCTCGTTGGCCGAGCCCATGGCGAACTCGTCGCAATTGAGCTTGCCCAGGGTCACGGTGCCGGCCTCGGCCAGCCTGGCCACCACGGTCGCATCGAAGGGCGAGCGGTAGCCCTCCAGCATCTTCGAGCCGGCGGTCGTGGGGAAGTCGCGCGTGACGAAGATGTCCTTGTGGGCGATGGGCACGCCCAGCAGCGGCGCCGGATCGCCGGCGGCGATGCGCGCATCGGCGGCGCGGGCCTGCGCCAGCGTCGCTTCTTCATCGGTCGCCAGGAAGGCGCCGAGCGCCTCCTGGGCGCGGACGCGGCCCAGGAAGTGGCCCGCCGCCTCCACCGCCGACACCTCCTTCGAACGCAGCTTGGCGGCCAGTTCGGCCACGGTCAGGTCGTGCAGCGCGCTCATTCGATCACCTTGGGAACCAGGTACAGGCCGCGCTCCACCGCCGGCGCGCTGCGCTGGTTGGCCTCGCGCCGGTCCGGCTCGCTGGCGACGTCGTCGCGCAGGCGCAGATGCACGTCCTGCACCGTGGCCACGGGGTGCGTGAGGGGCTCGACGCCGGCGGTGTCGACGGCGCGCATCTTCTCCACGATGTCGAAGAAGCCGTTGATCTGCTGCAGCATCCGGTCGCTCTCGTCGGCGCGCAGTTCCAGCCGCGCCAGGTTGGCGATGCGGGCGATGTCTTGGGAAGTCAGGGACATGGTCGGAAGGGGTCGCGTGCCTAACAAGGTGTAACGGCACGAAGGGCCGCGCACGGGGTGTCCGGCACAGGGGATGGGGTATTATCCCGCCTTCGGCGAACGAGGCTTTGCCGACGTCGTGCAACGGCCGCCCCATGCGGCCGCTTTCACAGAAGAAACAGAGGATTCCCCCCATGTTCGGAGCTTTCCGACGCTACCTGTCCACCGACCTGGCGATCGACCTCGGTACGGCCAACACCCTGATCTTCGTGCGCGACAAAGGCATCGTCCTCGACGAACCGTCGGTGGTGGCCATCCGCCACGAGGGCGGCCCGCAGGGCAAGAAATCGATCCAGGCCGTGGGCCACGAGGCGAAGGCGATGCTGGGCAAGGTGCCCGGCAACATCGAGGCCATCCGCCCGATGAAGGACGGCGTGATCGCCGACTTCACCGTCACCGAGCAGATGCTCAAGCAGTTCATCAAGATGGTCCATCCCCGGTCCGTCCTGAAGCCCAGCCCCCGCATCATCATCTGCGTGCCCTGCGGCTCCACCCAGGTGGAGCGCCGCGCCATCCGCGAATCGGCGCTGGGCGCGGGCGCCTCCGAGGTCTACCTGATCGAGGAACCCATGGCCGCGGCCATCGGCGCCGGCCTGCCGGTGTCCGAGGCCTCCGGCTCCATGGTCGTCGACATCGGCGGCGGCACCACCGAGGTGGGCGTCATCTCGCTGGGGGGCATGGTCTACAAGGGCTCGGTGCGCGTCGGCGGCGACAAGTTCGACGAAGCCATCATCAGCTACATCCGCCGCAACTACGGCATGCTGATCGGCGAGCCCACCGCCGAAGCGATCAAGAAGCAGATCGGCTCCGCCTTCCCCGGCAGCGAGGTCAAGGAGATGGAAGTCAAGGGCCGCAACCTGTCCGAGGGCGTGCCGCGCAGCTTCACCATCAGCTCCAACGAGATCCTCGAGGCGCTGACCGACCCCCTGAACAACATCGTGTCGGCGGTCAAGAACGCGCTGGAGCAGACGCCGCCCGAACTGGGCGCCGACATCGCCGAGCGCGGCATGATGCTGACCGGCGGCGGTGCGCTGCTGCGCGACCTCGACCGCCTGCTGGCTGAGGAAACCGGCCTGCCCGTCCTGGTGGCCGAGGATCCCCTCACCTGCGTGGTGCGCGGCTGCGGCATCGCGCTGGAGCGCATGGAACGGCTGGGCTCCATCTTCACTTCGGAATGAGCCCGATCCGCGCCGCTCGCGGCGCGGGACGACACGCCGGCTGGCCCTGGCATGACAATATGGACGGGTTTGTCATTCGTCACTGAGCGAAGCGAAGTCACTCCGTCATGCCATTAGGCACCCTCGACCGCACGCCACCGCCCTTCTTCAAGCAGGGCCCATCGGCCCTCTCCAAGCTGATGGTGTTCAGCGCGCTCGCCCTGCTGCTGATGGTGGCCGACGCGCGCTTCAAGATCACCCAGCCGCTGCGTTCGGCCGTAGCCGTGGTCCTGTTCCCGGTCCAGTGGCTGGCCATGCGGCCGGTGCTGGCGTTCCGGGAAGCCAGCGAATACTTCAGCGGCCTGCACACCGCCAAGACCACCGAAGAAGAAGCCCGCCGCAAGCTGATCCTGCAGGCGCAGCGCGCCAACCAGGTGGAGGAGCTCACCATCGAGAACCGCCAGCTGCGCGGCCTGCTCGCCCTGCGCGAGCGGCTCACCACCCCGTCGGTGGCCGCCGAGGTGCTGTATGACGCGGCCGACCCCTACACCCGCCGCGTCATCATCGACAAGGGCATGGCCCAGGGTATCGAGCCCGGCTCCCCGGTGATCGACGAGTCCGGCGTGCTGGGCCAGGTCACCCGGGTGCACCCGCTGATCAGCGAGGTGACGCTGGTGACCGACCGCGAGCAGGCCATCCCCATCCTGAACACCCGCACCGGCACCCGCGGCATCGCCTATGGCGACGCCGGCGCCCACGGCGCCGGCGGCCTGGAGCTGCGCTACATGGCCGCCAATGCCGATGTCCAGCCGGGCGACCTGCTCACCACCAGCGGGGTCGATGGCGTCTACCCGCCGGGCATCCCGGTGGCCAAGGTCGAGAAAGTCGAGCGGCGGCCCGATTCGGCCTTCGCCCGCATCACCTGCGCGCCCCAGGCGCTGGTCGATGGCGCGCGCCATGTGATGGTGCTCAAGCCCATGCTCGCGCAGATTCCGCCGCGGCCGGCGCCCGACGATGCGGCCGCCACCAGCCGGCGCGGCGCCCGGCAAGGAACCGCCAAGCCATGATCATGCGCCCCGGGCAGCCGCTGCTGCTGCCGGTCAACCCCTTCTTCATCTGGTTCAGCCTCATCGTGGCGATGATGCTGAACATGCTGCCGGTTGGCCGCATCCCCTGGATGCCCGACTTCCTGGCGCTGGTGCTGGTGTTCTGGAGCGTCCACCAGCCGCTGCGCATCGGCATCGCCACCGCCTTCGCCTTCGGCCTGGCCATCGATGTCCACCAGGCCTCGCTGCTGGGCCAGCATGCCCTGGCCTACACCACGCTGAGCTACTTCGCCATCACCATCCACCGCCGCCTGCTGTGGTTCACGGTGCCGTCGCAGGCGGTGCAGGTGCTGCCCCTGTTCGCCGCCGCCCACGCCATCGAGATCGCCATCCGCCTGCTGGCCGGCGGTTCCTACCCGGGCCCCACCCTGTTCCTGGCGCCCGTGCTGGAAGCCGCACTGTGGCCGGTGGTGAGCATTTTGCTGTTACTTCCGCAACGCAGGGCGCCGGATCCGGACGAGAATAGGCCGTTGTGAGGGGAAGGGGCTAAAGGCCGCAGGCTGGAGACTAGGGAAACAGCCGAACTTCCCCCGCTGGCCCTTAGCCTTGGCCTTTAGCCTGGCCACCACTGCTCCCTAGCCTCTAGCCTCTAGCCTTAGTCTTAGACCTAGCCCCAGCCCTAGCCCTAGCCCCCCGCAAAAATGACCGAGCTGCGCAACGTCGAACAGGACCTCTCCCGTTTCCGCGGCCGGGTCCTGGCGGCCAGCGCCGTGGTGCTGCTGTGCTTCCTGCTGCTGGCGGCGCGGCTGGTCTACCTGCAGGTCCTGCGGCACGACGAGCTGGAGGAGCAGGCCGAGGCCAACCGCACCGCCATCGTGCCCATCGTGCCCAACCGCGGGCTCATCCTCGACCGCAACGGGATCGTGCTGGCCAGCAACTATTCGGCCTACACGCTGGAGCTCACGCCCTCGCGGCTGGACCGCCCGCTGGACCAGGTGATCGACGAGCTGTCGGCCATCGTCGAGATCCAGCAGCGCGACCGGCGGCGCTTCCGGCGGCTGCTGGACGAGAGCAAGAGCATCGACTCCATTCCCCTGCGCACCAAGCTGACCGACGAGGAGGTCGCCCGCTTCACGGTGCAGCGCTTCCGTTTCCCCGGCGTCGACATCAAGGCCCGCCTGTTCCGCAACTACCCCTGGGGTGAGCTCGCCAGCCACGCCATCGGCTACATCGGCCGCATCAACCAGACCGAGAAGAAGAACATCCAGGAATGGCCGGACGAGGAGCAGGCCAACTACCGCGGCACGGAGTACATCGGCAAGCTGGGCGTGGAGCAGAGCTACGAGAAGCAGCTGCACGGCATCACCGGCGTCGAACAGGTGGAGACCTCGGCCGGTGGGCGCGCGGTGCGCAAGCTGGCCAGCAGCCCGGCGACGCCGGGCAACACGGTGGTGCTGTCGCTCGACATCAAGCTGCAGCGGCTGATCGAGGACATGTACGGCGACCGCCGCGGCGCGCTGGTCGCCATGGACCCGAAGACGGGCGAGATCCTGGCCTTCGTCAGCAAGCCCACCTTCGACCCCAACCTGTTCGTCGACGGCATCGACACCGAGAACTGGACGATGCTCAACGAGTCCATCGACAAGCCGCTGCTCAACCGCGCCTTGCGCGGCACCTATCCGCCGGGCTCCACCTACAAGCCCTTCATGGCGCTGGCAGCGCTGGAGACGGGCAAGCGCACGGCCACGCAGGTGATCCAGGACAACGGCTCCTGGTCCTTCGGCGGCCACGTGTTCCGCAGCCACGGCGACCACGGACTGGGCCCGGTGGACATGCACACCAGCATCGTCAAGTCGTCCAACGTCTACTACTACTCGCTGGCCAACGAGATGGGCGTGGACCTGATGCACGACTTCATGAAGCCGCTGGGCTTCGGCCAGATCACGGGCATCGACATCAACGGCGAGGTGCGCGGCGTGCTGCCCAGCCAGGACTGGAAGCGCAACTACTACAAGCGGCCCGAGCAGAAGAAGTGGTACGCCGGCGAAACCATCTCGCTGGGCATCGGCCAGGGCTACAACAGCTTCACCATGCTGCAGCTCGCCGGCGCCATCTCGGCGGTGGTCAATGACGGCATCAAGCACAAGCCGCACCTGGTGATCGCCACCCAGGACGCGACCACCAAGCAGAACACGCCGGTGCCGCGCGAGGACCCGGTCGACCTGGGCTACAAGCCGCAGAACCTGGCCGTCATCCGCAAGGCCATGGCGGCGGTGACGCAGCAGGGCACGTCGACGCGGGTGTTCCAGGGCGCGGGCTACGTCTCCGGCGGCAAGACCGGCACCGCGCAGGCCGTGGGCGTGCCCCAGGGCGCCAAGTACAACGCCGCCAAGCTGGAGGAGCACCAGCGCGACCACTCGCTCTACATGGCGTTCGCGCCGGCGGAAGACCCGAAGATCGCGCTGGCGATCATCGTCGAGAACGCCGGCTTCGGCGCGGCGGCCGCGGCACCGATCGCACGGCGGGTGTTCGACTACTGGCTCATGAACCAGTACCCCAGCGAAGAAGACCTGGCGCTGGTGCGCCAGGGCAAGGCTGGGGCCCCGATCGGCCAGCCGCGCGTGGCCAGCGAGGTGGCCTGGCCGCCGCCGGGCGCCGCCGGCAACGTGCCCGGCGCGCCGCTGTCGCC
>JAEZKX010000312.1 GCA_023436025.1 Pseudomonadota bacterium
GCAGCGCATCCAGCGCGCGCTGGAGGTCTACCGCATCACCGGCACGCCGTTGTCGCACCTGCAGGCCGCGGGCGCGCGGCCGCAGGCGGGTTGGCGGCCGGAGCTGTTCCTGTCGCTCGAGCCGCGCGAGCGCGCCTGGCTGCACGCGCGCATCGGGCAGCGATTCGATGCGATGCTGGCCGACGGCTTCCTCGACGAGGTGCGCGCGCTGCGCGCCCGCGGCGACCTGCACCCCGGCCTGCCCAGCATGCGCTGCGTGGGCTACCGCCAGGCCTGGGAGGTGCTGGATGGCAGTTGCCCGGCCGCCACCCTGCGCGAGCGCGGCATCGCGGCCACGCGCCAGCTCGCCAAGCGGCAGCTGACGTGGCTGCGCGCCATGCCGCAGCGCCAGGTGGTCGCCTGCGATGCGCCCGATGCGCTGGAGCAGGTGCTGCGCGCCGCCGGAGTCGCAGCCTGATGCTGGAGGTGCAGGGACTGGGCAAGCGCTACGGCGAGGTGCCGGTGTTCCGCAACGTCTCGCTGTCGGTGGCCGCCGGCGAGTTCGTCGCCATCGTCGGCGAATCCGGCGTGGGCAAGTCCACGCTGCTCAATTGCATGGCCGGCCTGGACGACTGGCAGGAAGGCCGCGTCGCCATCGACGGCCAGGACCTCGGCGCGCTCGACGACGAAGGCCGCGCGCTGCTGCGCCGCGCCAAGCTCGGTTTCGTGTTCCAGGCCTTCCACGTGCTGCCGCACCTGGACGTGGCGCAGAACGTGGCCTTGCCCCTGCTGCTGCTGAAGCGGCCGGATGCGTCGCGGGTGGAGGAGATGCTGGAGGCGGTGGGCCTGGCGGGCCTGGGGCAGCGCCTGCCGCAGGAACTCAGCGGCGGCCAGCTGCAGCGCGTGGCCATCGCGCGCGCGCTGGTGCACCGTCCCAGGCTGCTGCTGGCCGACGAGCCCACCGGCAACCTCGACCCGGCCACCGCCACGCGGGTGATGGACCTGCTGCGCGGCCAGGCGCGGCAGACCGGCGCCTCGCTGGTGCTGGTGACGCACTCCAGCGCCGCCGCGGCGCAGGCGGACCGGGTGGTGCACCTGCGGGAGGACGGGGTGGCTTGACGGGGGACGGCGGGCGCTCTGTGACGCCAACGCCAGCCGGGAGCAGGCTCAGGACGCCTGCAGGCCCAGCCGCTGCGCCAGCACCGAGGTCGGCGCCGAGCCTTCGATGGTCACCAGTTCGCCCGTCTGCGCATGCTTGCCCACCAGCGTGGGCACGCTGTTGAAGCCGAAGCGGGTCATGAGCTCGGTGTTCTTCTTCACCGCCTGCTTGCGGGCCTCGTCGCCACCGCCGGCGATGCCGCCGCGCTGGTCGCGCATGGAGGCCTCGTGCGCGTCCATCGCCGCCACCGGGTCGGGCGCGGCCAGCAGCGCGGCGCCCTGCGCGGTGCTGGTGGCATTGAGCAGGCTCACCGGGATCCACACGAAACGCGCCTGCGAGCGCAGCGGCTTGGCCGCCACCCACAGCGCGGCGCAATGCGGGCACTGCGGATCGAAGAAGGCGTAGACCGTGCGCGCGGCCATGGTGGAGCCGACGTTGAAGCCCTGCGCCTCGGCCGCGATCGCCTCCAGCGACACCGGCGTGGCGCCCGCGCCCGCCGCGGCGGAAGGCGCTGCCGCCGGCTTGTCCTTGCAGGCTGCGAGCCAGGCCGCGGCCGGCAGGGCGGCGAGAATCCATCTTCTGTTCATGGCGAGACCGCCTCTCCTCCGAGTTCGGCGCAATAGCTGGCGAAGGCCTGCACGTCCTCGGCCTTGCCGAACACGGCATCGGCGCCGAGGTTGCGGCAGTGCTGGCGGATGCCCTGGGTGGCGTAGTCGCTGAACACCACGATGCGCGCGCCGGTGCCACGCGACTGCGCGCGCGCGTCGGCGATCACGCCCATGCCGCTGCCCTGTTCCAGCACCAGGTCGATCACGCCCAGGTCCCAGCAGCCGGGGTTTTCCTGCAGCCAGAGCTTGGCCTCGGCCTCCGTGCGGACGGCCGCAACGACGTCGAAGTCGCCGACGGTCGACAGGAGGTCGGTCACGGCCCCCTGCACCTGCTTCATGTCCTCGACGAGAAAAACACGCACTGCCATTGCTTCTATTTTAGGACGAGCTGCTGGCCCAGCGGTTTGAAGGGGCGGTAAAGCCCCGGGGCGGGATCAGCCGCCCGCCATCTCCGCCTTGGCCTGTTCCAGCAGCTCCGCCACCTGCTCCAGGTCCTCGGCGGCCTGCTGCACCTTGCGCTCCAGCGCCGCGTTCTGCGCGATGGCCCAGGCGACGTCGCCGGTCTTGGCCTGCGGCGGCAGTTCGCGCTCCAGCGCGCCATGGGCCAGCCCCAGCTCCGCGCTCGCGACTTCCAGCTCCTGCTGGACCTCGCCGGCCATGGCCTTGGCGGTATCGAGGGTCTGTTGCGGTTGGGCGGGCATCTGCTGCATGGAAGCTCCTTTCCGAAGTCGAAGGCACAGCTTAGGGCGCCACGGCATGGCTGAGCCGCCAGACGGCGGCGCGCGGCGGCGCAGGCGCAGACCTGCCGACGGTCGGTAGCGCGGCGATTCCAAGCCCCGCCGTTCTCCTACAAGCCTCAGCGCTGGGGCGACGGATCATGGCGCGACAACGTAGCCAAGGAGCTGAAGATGGCCACCCGTAGCGAAAAAGACGCTTGCGACCTGCTCGACGCGGACCACCGCGCCGTCAAGAAGATGTTCAAGGAGTACGAGGAGCTGACCGGCTCGCGTGCCCGCAGCGCCGCCCAGAAGAAGATGGACCTGGCGCGCCAGATCTGCCACGAGCTGAGCGTGCACGCGCAGATCGAGGAAGAGATCTTCTACCCGGCCATGCGCGCCGCGCTGAAGGACACCGACATGCTGGCCGAAGCCGAGGTGGAGCACCAGTCGGCCAAGGACCTCATCGCGCAGATCGAAGGCATGCTCGAGGCCGACGAGATGTTCGACGCCAAGGTCAAGGTGCTGGGCGAGTACGTCGACCACCACGTGAAGGAAGAGCGCAACGAGATCTTCCCCAAGGCGCGCGCCAACCGCAAGCTGGACCTCATCGCCATGCGCGACGAGCTGGCGGCGCGCAAGGAAGAACTGATGGGCGAAATGGCGTAGCGCACGCTGGGCGCCTGGCAGGGCGTGCGGGCGCAGGCGCAGCCCGCCGACCCCCCCGAGCGTGCGCCCCGCCGCACGATCACGCGCGCCCTAGAAGCCGGGCGCCGGGCGCTTCCAGTAGTCGTAGCCCCAGGCCGTCTCGAAGCCGAAGCGCCGGTACACCGACTGCGCGGCCGCATTGCCCTGCTCCACCTGCAGGAATGCCTGCGCGATGCCGCGGCTGCGCGCCTCGCGCAGCAAGGCCGCCACGATGGCCGAAGCGCAACCGCCGCGCCGGGCCGTGGGCGCGGTGCGCATGCCGTGCAGGCCGCACCAACCCTGGCTGAAGCAGGCAGCGCCGACCGCCACCGTGCGGCCGTTGCGGACGATGCGCGCGAACACGGCATCGCGCGAGCGGCGCAGCAGCGCCAGCCGGCAGGCCCCGTCCACCGGGTCGAAGCCCTCGCCCAGGAACACCTCTTCCCAGCCCGCGTCGGGCCAGGCGTCGATGCGCACCTCGCGCGTGCCGGGCGCCGCGTCATGTACCGCCGCCAGCTGCACCAGCGTCGGCTTGGCGCCCCGGTAGCCGGCCGCAGCCAGCTGCGTGCGCAGCCCGTCGAACGCAGGCACGGCCGGCAGGCGGAACACCGGCGGCAGGCCCTCGCGCGCATAGAGCGCCTCCACGGCGTGGACGCTGCCGGGCGACGGCGCGCCATGGTGCAGCGGCGCCGCGCTGTGGGCGCGGCCGACGGTGCCGGGATCCAGCGCCACCAGCCAGCCCTGGCATTCCTCCGCCAGGCGCGGCGGTACCGCCGCCAGCGTGGCGTGTTCGATGGCCTGCACGTCGAGCATCGCCGCATTCTGCACAATGGCCGCATGCTGGCCCTGCTCGCGACGTATTCCTGGCCCGAGGTGCGCCACCATCCCTGGCGCAGCGCGACGGCGGTGCTGGCCGTCATGCTGGGCGTGGCACTGGCGTTCTCGGTGCACCTGATCAACGCCTCGGCGCTCGACGAGTTCGCCGGCGCGGCGCGCTCGGCCAGCGGCCAGCCCGATGTAGAGCTGCGCGCCGCCCAGGGCGCGATGGACGAACAGCTGTTCGCCCAGGTCGCCGCCGATCCCGAGGTGGTCACCGCCAGCCCCGTGCTCGAACTGCAGACCCTGGCCACAGCCGCCGACGGCACCCGGCGCACGGTACGCGTGCTGGGGGTCGACCCGCTGCTGGTGGCGGCGCTCGCGCCCGGCCTGCAACCGCGCGTCGCCGACGGCGAAGACCGGCTCGCCATGCTGGCGCCCGGCACCGTGTTCCTCAATCCCGCGGCCCAGGCGGCCCTGCCCGCGCAGCGGGTGCAGGTGCAGGCCGGCATGGACCGGGCCGAGC